>NZ_AUTO01000049.1:0-42325 GCF_000498055.1 Pseudoalteromonas sp. TB51 | reverse complement strand
TGGCTAGTTTTGCGTGGGTATCAACAATTCTATAGTCGGCGCCCAATGCTATTTGTAGCCCACCCCCTAAACAATTTCCGTTTATTTGCGCAATCACAGGTACGCTTAACGATTGCCAGCCCAGTACCACTTTTTGCGCTAGGTTTTGATTGCCAGGTAGCCATTTTAGCAACAGCCTAACAATGTTTAATGGTGAGGCCATCACTGCAGCCACATCAAGCCCTGAGCAAAAATGCTCACCATCACCTTTTATTACTACGGCGCGAACACTTTTATCTTTTTTTATACGTTTAATAGTGCTGTTTAATTGCATGAACATATCAAAGCTAAGTGCATTTTGTTTTTCTGCGCGGCTTAAAATAACGTTAGCAATGCCTTGTTGTATTTCTAGTTTTATCATTGCGCTCTCCTATTATTATATGTTTGAGCTTATGATGTACGCCTTACTAAGTAAAGTAACGGTTTGTTTTATAATAAAAAATAAATTGAATTATTTTTAACTTTTTTAGTCAGAGCACTTTGAATCTTATTTAAGCTTAACCGCGCATGAGCTGGTAACAAAAAAGTCATTATTTTTAGCTGTTTTTTCTCAAAACACAGATGAGTTTTGATATTATGTGCGCACTTAAAATGCATTGAGGTTTTACCCATGTCAGGCCCACGTTTATATAGCGAAGAAGAAGTTACCCATCAAGCGTACGATATTTTTTTAGAGCTGGCGCCAAATAATCTTAGCGAACAAGATGTTGAAGACTTTAACGAATACCGAGAAGAACTTGGGTTTATTGAAGAGGGCGAGCCTGATGAGCAATGGCAAAACTTTGTTGCACTTGAAATAGAGCCGGAGTTATTTGTGCAAGTGCTAGTGGGGTTAGAGTTTGAAAACGAAGATGTGTTATTTGCAAAAATTTTAATTAGCCGTGATAAAGACGCGCCGTTTTGTCATATTTTGTGGAAAGAAACAGAGCACGCTGAGTAAGCAGTTTTGTTTGTATGTGCAAGAGAGTTTACCGTGCATAAGTATTTACTATTCGTGTTTTTAATAATGAGCAGCCGCTGTTGGGCTGTTGATCCATTTGAAGACTTTCATGAATATGGACAACTCTCTGATGAAGAAATTCACGAGCTACATAAAGGCGAAATGCTCTATGGCGATACTGAATTTGGCTTGATTTTAAGTAAGGGTAATACTAACTCTACCAGCTTTAAGTTTAGAGGAAATTTATACCAAGACTTCGAAAATTGGCGTAACCAATTTAAATTAGACACCTTGTATAAACGAGATCAAAACGAAGATACAGGGCAAACCGATGTAACGGCAGACCGTATTTTTGTCTCTGCACAGGGTAACTACAAAGTGGGGGTTAAAAACTCTTCATTTTTTATTTATGGTGACTACGAAGAAGATAAATTTAGCGGCCTAGATTACAAAAGTACAGTGGCTACGGGCTATGGTGCCAGAGTTTACCAAGGTGTAAAAAATAAAGTAGATATTGATATTGGCCCAGGCTTATATCGCTCTGTCGCTGATGATGAATCAGAGGTAAGCGAAGAAGATGAAAACAAAACTGGTTATTTAGTACGTATTGCAATGCAGTGGGAGCGTTTGGTATCAAAGCGCACGCGCTTTAATCAAGATGTGAGTATTGAGCAGTCTTTGTCGGGGTTAAATTCGCGTTTGAAGTCAGAAACCGCTTTGATTAGCCAAGTTATAGGTGCGGTATCGTTAAAGTTTGCCTATATGTATCGTTATAATTCAAAACCTGAAGACGATAACCTTAAATACGACTCAGAATTAAGCGCCACGTTGGTGTACAGTTTTTAATAATAAAGAGAGCGTTATGTATCAGCATAAACAATATGCGGTGTTTATATTTTTTGTTTTAGCATGGATAGGCGGCTTTGTAGCCTTAGCCTGGAACTTAATGGGCGCCGATGTGCCATTAATGGTATTTGCCGGTGTATTGGTTTTAGTCGGTTTTTTGTTTCATGGTTTAACTGTAAAAGTTGACGAGCAAACAATTAGTTGGGCTTTTGGCCCTGGCGTTGCGGGGCAACGTTTAGCACTAGCCGACATAGTAGAGGCTAAAGCGGTGCAAAACTCTTACCGCCATGGTATTGGTATTCGTATTACGCATGATGGGTGGGTGTATTCTGTATCCGGGTTTAGTGCGCTACAGTTAACCTTAAAAGACGGTACTAAGTACCGAGTGGGAACAAACGATCAACAAGGCTTATTACGTGCGCTTGAGGGTAAAATAACACCCAGTGAAACCCCTTTAGAGGAACCGGCGCCAATAAAAACCGCGACCTACAACAATATGTTATAAAAAAAGCGCCTTAGGCGCTTTTTTTATAAACGGCGGTATGATTAGTGATCGTGACCACAACCGCCTTCACCGTGCACGTGGCCGTGCGCAAGCTCTTCTTCGGTTGCTTCGCGCACCTCTAAAATTTCTACATCAAAATTAAGGGTAATACCCGAAAGCGGGTGGTTGCCATCAACTATAACGTCTTCATCTTGAATCTCGATAATCATCACAGATTGATCACCATCATCAGTTGACGCTCTAAATTGCATACCCACTTCAATCTCCATGCCATCAAACATCGACTTAGGCACCGCTTGCATTAGGTTATCGTGACGTTCGCCGTAGCCTTCTTCAGGTTCTACTTTTACATTTAATGTATCACCGGCTTGCTTGCCTTGGAGTGCATTTTCAAGCCCTGGGATTAAGTAGCCTGTGCCAATAATAAAAACCAGTGGCTCGCCATCAAAAGAGTTATCAATGGTATTGCCATCGTTATCCAGTACTGAATAATGCATTTTTACTACTGTGTTTGGTGCAACGATCATAGTCATTCCTATTTATTCATCTTCAAGAGAGTAAGGTAGAGGCAGAATGCTTAGCTCTACCTGAGGGGTGTGCTTTGCACGAAGTACGTGTGTACTTGGTGTATCGTTTGGCAGCACAACAAGGCCAAATAAGGTTTGGCTATTTTCGTTATAGCTTTGGGCAATTAGTTTACCAGCGCGGCGCCAGTTTTCGCCCACTTGGGTTTCAAGCTCAGGCTCTTCAAGTAGGCCATCGCTTTTACCTGTAACAATATACATAGCGCGTTTGTTTTTACCTAGGTACTTCATACGGGCAACCGTTTCTTGGCCGGTGTAACAGCCTTTTTTAAAACTAATGCCGTTAATCGCTTGAAGGTTTACCATTTGTGGTACGTATTCGCCAATGGCGTCACTATTTAATTGTGGCTCGCCCGCTTTTATAGCGGCTTCTTGCCATAGTGCGCAGTTATCTAATGTAGACACATCATCTGGCATACTAAATTGGCTATCAACCATTAGTAAAACGCGATTTGGCGCTAATTTAAGGGCTTTACCACTTGGGAAGTCACAGGCCGTTTGGTCATCAGAAAAACGAATATCAAGTTTTTCTAGTACTGGGGTTAAATCGTCACTGATCAACCCGATTAATCTGTTCGTAGAAACATCAATATCTACTTTGGCAAACACAGCGTATTTTTTTAGCTCACTGAGCGACTTCTCTACCTCAGGCTGTGAACCTGCTAAGTAGTAGCTATCTTGGTGAGAAAATAATTTAAATACACCCCACAACTTGCCTTTGGCACTGCAGTGACCAGCCCATAAATAATTGCTGTTAGATAGTTTATTGAGATCTTGAGTGATTTGTCCGTGAAGATAAGACAATTTATCCGCACCGGTTAGGCTAATAAGTTGGTGAGATAACGGACATGCATAAACGCTCGACATAAAAACCTTCTGTGCAATACAAATGAGTAGACATAATAACGCAGTTATAACCTAGGGTACAGCAACGAAGGCGGGCAGTTTTTTATTATTTGAACACAGATTAATAGCTGCTAATTAGGCGGGTATTTGTTAAACTCGGGACAATTAAGTATGAGGTTTAAAATGACTGAAATTCATAGTAAAGCACGTATACGCTGGGCTTGTCGCCGCGGCATGTTAGAGTTAGATGTTTTGTTTATGCCATTTGTAGAGCAGGCGTATGATTCGTTAAATGCACAGCAACAGGCTGTATTTCAGCGTTTGCTAACCCAAGAAGACCCTGATTTATTTGCATGGTTTATGGGCCATGAAGAGTGTAAAGATGCTGAGCTTAATACCATGGTATCGCTAATTTTAGACCGAGTTCGTGTATAGGTTTACAGTAGTAAATAATAAAGCAGAACAGCGGCCAGTGGTGCTGTTTTTCTGCTTATTAAGTGTGGTATTGGGGCTTTATTTAAGCTCTTTTTTTAGCATTGTTGTTTGTATAACTGTAAATGCAATTGCGCTATGCTGGGTATGGCAAAAAATAGTGGCCATTCACCCTGAAAGTGGCGTTATTATTTTAGAGCCTAAGCAAATACGCTTCGAAAACGAAAGTTTAAAAGTTCAGGGGCAAATAACCCCTAAAACAAAAATATTAAATACCAGTGTGTGGTTACACATTAAAGGTTTTAATAAACGCCAATGGCTTATTATTTCAGCTAATGGCGTAAATAAGCAAAGCTACGCACGTTTAAAGCGCGCAGCATTGATTGCCATTAATGGCGAGGTGGAATCAAAATAGTGGGTGTTGGGTTTTCATTTTGCTCAGGGTAGTCAATTGTATAGTGAAGGCCACGGCTTTCTTTACGCTGCATTGCACTTCTAATTATCAGCTCGGCTACTTGCACTAAATTACGAAGCTCCAATAAGTTATTACTTACTCTAAAGTTTGCGTAATAATCATGTATTTCTTGTTGTAATAACTCAACACGGTGCAGTGCTCGTTCTAGGCGTTTAGTTGAGCGCACAATGCCTACATAATCCCACATAAATAACCGCAGTTCGTGCCAGTTATGGGTAATAACAATTTCTTCATCAGAATTACTGACTCGGCTTTCATCCCAGCTTGGCAGCGCAAGTGGTGCTGGCGCATGCTCAAGTTTACTTAAAATATCTTTAGCGGCAGCGTGAGCAAACACAATGCACTCTAATAATGAATTGCTCGCCATACGGTTAGCGCCGTGCAAACCTGTGTAGGCTACTTCGCCTACAGCGTATAAGTTGTCTAAATCGGTTTTACCGTTAAAGTCGCTCATTACACCGCCACACGTATAATGCGCGGCAGGAACAACCGGGATGGCTTCTTTGGTTATATCAAGCCCTACACTTAAACACTTTGCGTAAATAGTAGGGAAGTGCTCAATAATAAAGTCTTTATCTTTGTGGCTAATATCTAGGTATACACAATTTGCACCTAAACGCTTCATTTCAAAGTCGATAGCACGGGCTACTATGTCGCGCGGTGCCAGCTCTTCTCTATCGTCAAAGTCTTTCATAAAGCGAGTGCCGTCGGGGCGCTTTAAATACGCTCCTTCACCGCGCATAGCTTCGGTAATTAAGAAGTTTTGTAGCTCTGGATGATAAAGGCTAGTGGGGTGAAATTGGTTAAATTCCATATTGGCTACCCTACAGCCTGCACGCCACGCCATGGCAATACCGTCACCGCTAGATACATCAGGGTTTGAAGTGTACAAATACACCTTGCTTGCCCCCCCTGTTGCGAGCGCTACAAATTTAGCGGAAATAGTTTCTACTTTTTTTGCTTTTTTATTCCACACGTACATGCCATGAATATGCGAACCCGGCTTACCTAAGCTTTTATCACTAATCAAGTCGATGGCGTTGTATTGCTCGAGCAAGGTAATGTTTTTATGCGCTTTAACTTGGCTAATTAACGTGGTTTGTACGGCCTTACCAGTGGCATCGGCTGCATGTAAAATACGGCGATGGCTGTGTCCGCCTTCGCGGGTTAAATGAAAGCGCTCTTTTCCTTTGCTATCAAACTCCATGTCAAAAGGAACGCCTTGCTCAATGAGCCATTGTAAACACTGATGCGCATTACTTGCAGTATAATGCACAGCTTCTCGGTCACATAAACCACCGCCGGCATCAAGGGTATCTTCAACATGTGATTCTATGCTGTCGTTTTTTTTATCAAATACTGCGGCAATCCCGCCTTGTGCATACAGTGTAGAGCCTTCGGTGAGGGCACCTTTACTGATCACAGTAACATTACAATAGTTAGCTAAAGACAATGCAAGAGATAAGCCCGCCGCGCCGCTACCGATAATAGCGACATCAGCAATATGATGTTTATTTTGGTTCATGTCAGAGGTACTTTGCGGTTACAATGCTCAAATTAGAGCAATATTTGTTTTTAATAGTGTAGTTGTATCATATTTGTCATATTACTACGTAGTGATTTTAATGGCTTAGCGCCGTTATTTACGACTATTTTATAAAAAAATAATATTAAGCAGAACTTTTTATTCATAAAGAGGTCAGAGTATTTGTGAACAATGGCGACACTATGAATAACCAGCAAGAATCAAACAGAGGAGTACCGGCTCGAATGAGCGAGCAGGAATTAGATTTAGCGCTTGTAAAAAGGGTCCAGCAAGGAGATAAAAACGCCTTCAACCTATTAGTAAAGAAGTATCAGAACAAAATTGCAGGGTTAATTTCACGTTATGTGTCTAACCAAGGCGATATTGCAGATGTAGCACAAGAGGCATTTATTAAGGCCTACCGTGCACTTCCAAACTTTAGAGGTGATAGTGCCTTTTATACGTGGTTATACCGTATTGCCGTTAATTGTGCTAAAAATTATTTAGTAGCTCAGGGCCGTAAACCGCCAGCAAACGATATAGACGCTGAAGATGCCGAGTTTTATGACGGTGCGGATTCGATGCGTTCAAACGCATCGCCTGAAAATTTACTGTTAAGCGACGAAGTACGCGCTGTTATTTTTAATACGATTGATAGTTTGCCTGAAGACCTTAAAACCGCGATTACCCTAAGAGAAATCGAAGGGATGAGCTATGAAGAAATAGCCGTGGTAATGGATTGCCCTGTTGGGACAGTACGTTCGCGTATTTTTAGAGCCCGAGAAGCAATAGATAATAAATTAAACCCATTAATAGGCGAGTCTTAGTATGACAAAAGCACACGTTAACAAGTTGGATAGCGAAACGTTATCAGCATTACTTGACGGCGAACAACACCTTGCAGAGGGTAAAATTTCTGATCAGGATGTTGCTACGTTTGGTCGATATGCGCTAATTGGTGATGCGATGCGTGCTCAAAAAAATAACAACGACATACACATCGATATAAGCGATAACATCGCCTTAGCACTTGAAAGTGAGCCTGTGTATGCCGATTTCACCCAATCGACAGCAAACAAAGCTCCAGATACCGAGCACAGTGAAGCGCAGCAAGACAACAAAGTAGTGGCGTTTAATTGGCGTAAGCCGGTTGCACAACTTGCTATTGCTGCAAGCGTAGCTATGTTTGCCATTGTTGGCGTAAATACCTTGCCGCAAGGTGCGGGCGAGCAAGAAAGCGAAATTCCGCTTTTACAAACTACCCCATTAACAGGTATGGCATCGCCGGTGAGTTATTCATCAGAACCTGCTCTTGAAAACGCTGAGCAAGGTTTACGCGAATTACAGCAACAACGCATTGGCGCGTTAGTTTTAGAGCATCAACGTCAAGCACGTGTTGCACACTCTTTGCAAACAGCGCAAAATAGTGACAAAGCGCAAGAGGAAAAAAACTAATTAAATGAAAGTAATCACTTTTGTTCTGTCGTTGGTATTAAGCTTTAATGTTTTTGCTAACGACACAAATCCCGCCAAAGATTTATTACTAAACATGGCGAATGCAGTGCATACCCGTAATTTTGACGCCTCTTTTGTGGTGGTAAAGGGTAAAGCCATGGAACCTTACCGTTGGGTGCATGCAAAGCAAGGTGAAACAGAGCTTGAGCATTTAAGTTTACTTAATGGCGCGGGCTTAGAAATGGTGAGAATTAACGACCAAGTAACCTACTTTGAACCGCAATCGCAGCCATATTCTATAAATACAGACTCCATTGCTGGGCCAATACCTGAAGTATTATTTAAAGATATTGAAGCATTAAGCAGCCAATATGATTTTGTGCTAGGTGGTAAAGGCCGTATTGCAGGGCGAGCGGCGCAACTGGTGAGAATAGAATCAAAAGATGAATACAAATATAACTATTGGATTTGGCTTGATACAGAGTCATCGCTGTTATTAAAAGCCGCTTATGTTAACCACCAAGGTGAAGCATTAGAGCAGCTACAGTTAACCCATATTAGCGTAACAGAGCAACCAGCACCGATGATTTTAGAAGTGCTCAATCGTAATTTTCCAACGCCATTACCAGGTAACGCACTGAAAGGTGAAAAAAGCAATGCCACAAACTGGCGCATTGGTTGGTTACCTAATGGCTTTAAATTACTAAAGTCAGACCGCCATAAACTTGATTTAAATAACGAACTTACTGACTATTATTTATATTCTGATGGGTTTGTTGAAATTTCAGTTTTTGTACAGCGCCCCTTACCAGGTCGCCGCTTAAGCGGATCATTAACTTCTGGCGCAACGACAATTTATGTGCATAATGGCGGAAACTTTGATGTATCCGTTGTTGGTAATGTGCCAAGCCAAACCGCAAAGGCAATTGCTGAGTCAGTGACTCGCGCATTATAAACAATTCGTAAGGGTTGTTATGATTGAACAAACACTTACAGTGGTTGCCCTAGATGGCACCACTGCCCACTTAGAAGCCCAGCAAAAAAAAGCCTGCGAAGGGTGTAATGGTCGCTGTGGCTCGCAAGTCTTTGCCAAACTCTTTGGTAGCGATAAAAAAACCTTTCCATATCAATTTGATACTCCTGTAGAAGTGGGCCAAAAAGTAACGCTCTCATTAGATGATTCGCATCTAGTCAAACATGCTTTTGCTGTATACATGCTGCCTTTATTTTTAGGATTAACGCTTGCATTTATTAGTGCCGAATTACTACTTTTAGCGCAGGGATGGCAAATATTATTCGCCGCTTTGGGCGGTGTAGGTGGTTACTTTTTAGCCAAAAGCAAAGTAAAAACACTCAGGCATGATGTAAAAGTGATAAAAATTCATCCAATTAGCCTTCCTTTAACGCAAATAGATGGTGATTAAGGCCAATTAAATGTAAAATTGCCGTTTTATACCAGAGTAACTTGGAAATACAGGGTAAAAAGGCAATCAAAATTTGATTATCTAAAGCGCATTTAGCCACTTATATAGCACTTATACCCAATAAGTATTTTCAAGTCACTCAGGTGTTCGTACTTAGCCTATTAAAATAGAAGTTTAGAATCCAGTTTATGAAGCATATCCGTAATTTTTCGATCATCGCCCATATTGACCATGGTAAATCGACCCTTTCAGATCGTTTGATCCAGGTTTGTGGTGGCTTAACAGACCGCGAAATGCAAAAGCAAGTGTTAGATTCAATGGACATCGAGCGTGAGCGCGGTATTACCATTAAAGCGCAAAGTGTAACGCTTAACTACACTGCTAACGATGGCGAAACCTACCAACTTAACTTTATCGATACACCAGGGCACGTTGACTTTACTTATGAAGTTTCTCGCTCTTTAGCGGCATGTGAAGGTGCGCTTTTAGTTGTTGATGCCGGACAAGGTGTTGAAGCACAAACGCTGGCAAACTGTTATACCGCCATTGAAATGGATTTAGAAGTAATCCCTGTTTTAAATAAAATAGATTTACCGCAAGCCGATCCGCTTCGTGTAGCAGAAGAAATTGAAGACATTATTGGTATTGATGCCCTAGATGCTGTGCAATGTAGTGCAAAAACAGGTGTTGGTATTGCTGAAGTACTTGAGATGATTGTAAAGGATATCCCACCACCGGTAGGTGAAAAAGATCAACCTTTACAAGCGCTTATTATTGACTCGTGGTTTGACCCATACCAAGGTGTTGTATCACTAGTGCGTATTAAGCACGGTGAACTACGTGCCGGCGACAAAATAAAAATAATGTCGAACGAGCAAGTACATACAGCTGATCACGTGGGTATTTTTACCCCTAAACAAACCAACACGGGTATTTTACGTACCGGCGAAGTAGGGTTTGTTATTGCCGGTATTAAAGAAATACACGGCGCCCCAGTGGGCGATACGATTACGCATCAAAAAAATGCGGCACCAGTGCGTTTACCAGGCTTTCAAAAAATTAAGCCGCAAGTATATGCAGGTATGTTCCCAATTGCCTCTGATGATTATGAATCGTTCCGCGATGCGCTTAATAAACTAAGCTTAAATGATGCGTCGTTATTTTTTGAACCTGAAAATTCAACAGCACTGGGTTTTGGTTTCCGCTGTGGCTTTTTAGGTATGCTACACATGGAAATTATTCAAGAGCGTTTAGAGCGTGAATACGATATTGATTTAATTACCACGGCACCTACTGTAATCTACGAAGTAGTAACCAAAGAAGGTACGAGTCAAATTGATAACCCGTCTGACTTACCGGCGGTAAATGATATTGTTGAAATACGCGAACCAGTGGTAGAGGCAAACATACTTGTACCGCAAGAGTTTTTAGGTAGCGTTATTACTCTGTGTGTAGAAAAACGTGGTATGCAAACTAAAATGAGTTATCACGGCAAGCAAGTCGCTGTAACTTATGAGCTACCTATGGCTGAAGTGGTTATGGACTTTTTTGATAAATTAAAGTCAACCAGTCGTGGTTTTGCATCGCTTGATTACAACTTTAAGCACTTTCAAACATCAGACATGGTACGTGTTGATATACTTATCAATGGTGAACGTGTTGATGCACTCGCTATAATTGTTCACCGCGACAGTGCACAATCACGCGGCCGCCAACTTGCTGATGCGTTAAAAGAGCTTATTCCACGTCAAATGTTTGATATTGCGATTCAAGCTGCAATAGGACAACATGTTATTGCCCGTACCACGGTTAAGCAATTACGTAAAAATGTAATCGCTAAGTGTTACGGTGGTGACGTGAGTCGTAAGAAAAAGCTACTGCAAAAGCAAAAAGATGGTAAAAAACGAATGAAGCAATTGGGTAACGTAGAAGTACCGCAAGAAGCGTTTCTAGCTATTTTGAAAGTTGGTAAATAAAAACAAAGGATTATAGATGGCTGGTTATTTCTCAGTTTTATTGGTGTTATTAACGTTAGGCTCAGGTTTAATATGGTTAATTGACCACCTAATGTATGCGCCAAAAAGGCAAGAGCGTTTGGCGCTTGCCCAAACATCTGCCGGTGGCCAGCTTGATGAAGAAACAGCGGCGTTAATAGCACCTGAGCCGGCAATTACAGAAACTGCAAAATCGATTTTTCCGATGATTGCAGCTATTACTATTTTTAGGTCGTTTATTTTTGAGCCTTTTCAAATACCGTCAGGTTCAATGATGCCAACTCTGTTGGTAGGCGACTTTATTTTAGTACAAAAGTACTCGTACGGGATTAAAGACCCGGTATGGCGTAGCCAGCTTGTAGATGTAGGCGAGCCTGAACGCGGCGATATTGTTGTTTTTAAATACCCGTTAGATGAGCGAGTAGATTATATAAAACGTGCTATTGGTTTACCGGGCGATAAAATTGTTTATCGTGATAAGCGTTTATATATTCAACCTAATTGTAAAGAAGGCGAGACCCAGCAGGGTGACCTACTTTGTAATGAGTTTAATAAAATTGATTTTAAATTAATTAACGATAATGAGTTTAAACAAGGCCAAATGTCGCTTGCCCGAGTAAATGAAGATTTAACGACACTCAAGCACGACATTTTAATCAACCCACGCGCACCTGAACGTAAAGGGCGTTACTATCAGCAACCAGGGACTCCTTCGGATGAATGGACTGTACCAGCTGATCATTATTTTATGATGGGTGATAACCGCGACAACAGCCAAGATAGTCGCTTTTGGGGCTTTGTACCAAAAGAAAACTTGGTGGGTAAAGCTGTCTTTATATGGATGAGTTTTGAATTTGAGAATGGCCCAGATGATGTTTTACCAGGATGGGTTCCAACTGGTGTTCGTTTTGAACGCCTAGGTAATATTCAGTAACAATGAAAAAAAATGTAACAGAATTATATAAACGAATTGGCTACGAATTTGCTGATCAAGGTTTACTTGAGCAGGCAATGACGCACCGCAGTCATAAAGGTCAACACAACGAACGCTTAGAGTTTTTAGGCGATTCAATTTTGAGCTTTGTTATTGCCAATGCTTTGTACGACAAATTTCCAAAAGCGCGTGAAGGCGATTTAAGCCGTATGCGCTCTACGCTTGTGCGTGGCCAAACACTTGCTGAATTTGGGCTAGAGTTTGGTTTAGGTGACTACTTGCGCCTTGGGCCGGGTGAGTTAAAAAGCGGTGGTTTTCGTCGTGAATCAACATTAGCTGATGCTGTAGAAGCCATTATAGGGGCTGTGTTTTTAGACTCAAACATAGACCGCTGTGGCGAGCTAATTTTAGCGTGGTACGAATCTCGACTTGATGCTATTTCACCAGGGCTTAATCAAAAAGATCCTAAGACCTTGCTGCAAGAGTATCTACAAGCGCGTAAGTTATCTTTACCGGGCTACACCGTTGTTGATACCAAAGGTCAAGCGCACAATCAAACGTTCACGGTTGAATGTATAGTTGAAGGTATGGATAGCATTATTTCTGTTGGTAGCTCGCGCCGTAAAGCCGAACAAAAAGCTGCCGAAAAAGCATTGAAGATACTAAAAAATGAATCTTGATACCTTAATACAGCCTCATGAAGGTGATATTGATACGTTTTGTGGCATGGTTGCCATTGTTGGCCGCCCTAATGTAGGTAAATCAACATTGCTTAATGAAATCATTGAGCAAAAAGTAAGTATTACCTCGCGCAAGCCACAAACAACTCGCCACCGTATTATGGGTATTCATACAGAAGGGCAACACCAAGCTGTTTATATTGATACGCCGGGCTTACACGTTGAAGAAAAGCGCGCTATTAACCGCTTAATGAACCGTGCTGCATCGAGTTCAATTGGTGATGTCGAGCTTATTATTTTTGTTGTTGAGGGCACTCACTGGAATGCCGATGACGAAATGGTACTTAATAAAGTATCGCAAAGTGGTAAGCCTGTTTTACTTGTTATTAATAAAATAGACCAAGTAAAAGACCGCGACTTAGTATTACCGCATATGAAGATGCTTGGCGACAAGTTTGATTTTGTGGGCATTATGCCGGTATCGGCAACGCAAGGTAAAAACGTTGATTTAATTAAAGCCGAAGTAACTAAACGCTTACCACCGTGCGAATTTTACTTTCCTGATGACTATGTCACCGACCGCTCAATGCGTTTTATGGCGGNCTGCCATATTCTGTTACTGTAGAAATTGAGCAGTTTAAATGGCAAGAAAACGGTGTTTGGCATATCAACGGGTTAATTCTTGTTGAGCGTGAAACCCAAAAACGCATGGTAATAGGTAACAAAGGCGAAAAGCTTAAAGTGATTGGCCGTGAAGCCCGTAAAGACCTTGAAGAAATGCTCGATAACAAAGTGTTTTTAGAGCTTTGGGTTAAAGTTAAATCGGGTTGGGCAGATGATGAACGTGCCTTAAGAAGTTTAGGTTATGGCGAAGATTAACCTGCATTTAACCAACTAATATGGATAGCGACTTCTACACAGCGTACCTATTACATCGGCGTCCTTATAGCGACTCCCAAGTAATGCTCGATATGCTGGTAGAAGGCGTAGGCCAGCTTAGAATGCTAGCCAGAGTGAGTGGTCGCCAGGCCACTAAACACAAAGCACAATTACAGCCTTTTCAGGCACTGCTTGTTCATTACAGTGGCAAGTACGATTTAAAATACATAAATAAATTTGAGCTACATGGTAATCCTTTATATTTAACTAAGGATAAGCTTTACTGTGGCTTTTATTTAAATGAGCTGACTAACCGCATTGTGCCGGTAAACGAGCCACTTGAACAAGTGTTTGAGCTTTACAAAACTCACCTAGAGAACTTAAATAGCGATGTCGATTTACAGTCGGTGCTGCGCTCATACGAATTTCAATTATTAGAGCTGTTGGGCTATGGCGTCGACTTTAGCTTTGATGCCAGTGGTGAGCCAATTGATGAAAGACAAACGTATAGTTACTTTCCTGAGTTGGGTTTTTTGATGCAACAAGATACGCGCTCAGGGTTTAGCGGCGCGCAGCTCAAAGCGATTGCTAATCATGATTTTAGCCAAAGCGATGTACTCTATATGGCAAAACAATTAAGCCGTTATTTACTAAAACCTTTACTGGGTAATAAACCATTAAAAAGCCGTGAATTATTTATGGCCTCTCAATAAACATATTTTACAGGTAACAAAATGAAAGACATTCTTTTAGGCGTAAACGTTGATCATATTGCAACGCTTCGCCAAGCGCGTGGTACATCATACCCAGACCCAGCACATGCAGCCAGTGTGGCAGAGCACGCCGGTGCAGATGGTATTACTATTCATTTGCGTGAAGACCGTCGCCATATTCAAGACCGCGATGTATACGTAATGGCTAAAACGATTCAAACGCGTATGAATCTTGAAACAGCAGTTACAGATGAAATGATTAACATTGCCCTTGAAGTAAAGCCTGAGTACGTATGTTTAGTACCTGAAAAACGTGAAGAGCTTACGACCGAAGGCGGCCTAGATGTGGCTGGTAACGTAGATAAAATTAAATCGGCCACTAAAACACTGACTGATGCGGGTATTAAAGTGTCATTATTTATTGATGCCGATAAAGCACAGTTAGATGCAGCTAAGGCGTGTGGTGCACCGTATGTAGAAATTCATACCGGCGCGTATGCAGATGCCACTAATGATGAAGATTTACATAAAGAGCTTGAGCACATACGAGAGGGTGTAAAATACGCGGCGAGCTTAGGCTTAATTGTAAATGCAGGGCATGGCCTTCATTATCATAACGTAAAACCTATTGCTGCAATGCCTGAAATTTATGAGCTTAACATTGGCCACGCTATTATTGCGCGCGCAGCTATTGATGGCCTTGAAAAAGCAGTACGCGACATGAAACGTCTTATGATTGAGGCAAGGTTATAAATTTAACCCCATGGTGGCACCATTTCATAGAAATACTTAATTAAGTAAAATGATATTAAAACCTGTTAAAAGCGCATTTACTGCGCTTTTTTATTACGTGTTTTTTAGCGTTGATGCTCAGTAGCACTTGCATCTGCCATGAGGTTTTCCAGCTCATCCTGAAGCTCAAATAGTTCAGGCTCAACGTTACCTAGCACGCAATCACTTTTAAGTGAGGTTTCTATGGTTTCTGCCAGTGATTTAAGCTTAGGCACACCGGTATAACAGCACGCGCCATGGAATTTGTGGATAACACTTAATACCGTTTGGCAATCGTTTTGCTCAATAGCTTCGTTGAGCTGCGAGAGTGTCTCTGGCACACTTTGTAATAGCATATTGAGCATTTCCAGCGCCAGCTCACCTTTGCCCCCTGCACGTTGTAGCGCAAGCGACCAATCTAAGCAGTTACTTTCAAATGGAGCTGGGCTTTGTGACGTTACACTTTTAATTTTGTCGCGGCTTACGGGCGATTGCGGACTATGATCGCAAATAATTTGGCTCAGCATGTCCTCATCAATAGGCTTAGTTAAATAGCCTTTAAAGCCATCTTTTAATAGCTGCTCTTTTTCGCTGTGCAGTGCATGCGCGGTTACCGCAATAATAGGTGTGTCTTCGTTTAAAGAAGACTCCTTAATAAGTTTACACGCGGTAATGCCATCCATAATCGGCATTTGTATGTCCATAAATATAACATCGTACTTATGGCTTTTACTTAAACTGTAGGCTTGTGAACCATTGTAGGCCGTATCTATAAATTCAACTTGCTCTTTTAACAAGGTGCAAATAAGTTTTAAGTTTGCATCGTTGTCATCTACCACCAGTACTTTTAATGGCAATAATGTTTGATCGCTTGGCTCAATATTTAAGGTTGGATGATCAAGGCGATAAGGCGCAGCCAGTACTTCACATAATTTACGATGATTAAGCGGCTTACTTAAGCACGCATCGGCGCCGCTGCCAATAAACGCTTCGCGCATATTATGCGAAACAGTATTGAGCATAAGGTATAAATAATCGCACGACTCGCGAACCATATTTACATAGCTCTTAAGTCGCTGCATATCATCTACCGATGCCATATCACCAATAATACAAATATCGTACTTGAACATTTTATGTTTGATGGCGTCTAAAAACGCTGCTTCATTAAAACAGGCGGTTACAACCGCTTCCCACTCGTTTAATACAGAAAGCACAGAGTGGTGCGTATGCTCGTGTGGCTCTAGGTATAATATGCGTTTACCAATAAGTGATTTAGAAGGTAAGTCGTTACTAAAGGTATGATCAGGCAACCTAAACACACCATTAAAGGTAAAACAGGTGCCGCTTCCCGGGGCTGAATTTAGCGTTATTCGGCCATTCATAGCCTCTACAATGTGTTTGGTAATAATGAGACCTAAACCAGTGCCGCCAAATTTACGGGTAATGGAGGAATCTGCTTGGCCAAATGCAGTAAATAACGCATCTTGCTTATCCATTGGAATACCCACACCGGTATCGGTTACTGATACTAAAATAGAGGCGCGGTCTTCATCTAATAAGCGGTAGCTTATATCAACTTTTATAGAGCCTTTTTCAGTAAACTTAATGGCATTACTTAACAAGTTAATAAGAACTTGTTTAAGGCGAGTGGGGTCACCGGTTAAATCATCAGGCACTTGTGGGTTGATATAAATAGATAGCTCAAGTTGTTTTTCATGCGCCGAGGGAGCTAATAATGTCATAACCTCGTTTACGCTATCGCGTAGTTGAAACTGGATTGATTCAAGCTCCATTGCGCCTGCTTCAAGTTTAGAAAAATCTAAAATATCGCTAATAATCGTCAATAAACTATTGGCAGAAAGCTCTATGGTATCGAGGTAGTCTTTTTGATGTTTATTTAAAGGTGTTTTATACAATTGGCGCGTAAAGCCAATAACCCCATTAAGCGGGGTGCGTAACTCGTGACTCATTTTAGCTAAAAAGTCGGACTTAACGCGGTTAGCATCTTGCGCCTCTTTTTTGGCCATGGTTAGCTGAATATTTGAGGTTTCGTATTGCTCTAGGGTTTCGCGGTAATCACTCGTGGCCTGATCAATATTTTTCTGCATTTCGTCTTTTTGCATAACCATAGTGTGGGCTATGGTATTAAGCCCTTCACGCAAAAGTTCAAATTCGCCCATCATGGTGTCGTTTAAACCCGTGTCTCTTTTACCTTCAACTAGTTTGTCGGTGGCAAGTACTAACTTATTAAGCGGGTTCATAAACATACGGCTAAGCTTAAGCGCTAAAATAGATGCCAATATTATTGAAAATAAAATAACAATGCCGCTAATTAAAACCGCTCGTTGCTGGCCTATAATCGCTTGGTCTTTATTAAGCTGTAAAATAACGGTGCCAAGCGGGGTTTGAAAATCATTAATATCCCATTTTGATACCGGCGCAGAGTGATTAAAAATTGGAGTATAGAACGTGATTAACTCTTCTGATTTATTAATTTTTGTTGTGTGAAGATTTTCAATTTGTTCTTTTTGAGTTAGTTCATCAAACGAGCGATGATAGTTACTGGTCATAATAAGCTGATTGCTGGTATCAAAAATAGCAATCGATTTAATGGTTGGGGAGTGCTTATTGTGTGTGTAACTAATCAGACGGTTGAGCAGCTTTTTATTTTTTTCAAGTAAAGGCTGCTCTAAAGCAATTGCTAAAGGTTCAGATATTGAGCTGCCTTGTTGATATAAAATTTCATCAAGCTCAATGTAACGATTTATTGTAAAATAGCCGCCAAGTAACAAACCAATGATCACTGTGGGAATCAAGGTTAAGGTTAAAACAGAATCACGTAAGCCTAATTTGGTCATAATGGAAGCGTTATTATCATTATTAGTATGGATCGAGTATATACGGTTCATCGGCTATTCTCAAAGCATCTGATTTGCTTATACGTAATACAAAATTTAAGGTAATGCCGCATGGCGCAAATTTTTAAAGCAAAGAAAAAACCACTTAAACAGCAAACACTCACACTTAATATTACGGCCATGGATCATCAAGGGCGGGGCGTTGCCAAACACAATAATAAAGTGTGCTTTGTAAGCGGCGCTTTAATGAATGAAAAAGTAACGGCAAGCCTAATAGAAGATAAAGCCAAATACAGTAGTGCAAAGCTGGTTAAGGTTATTAATCCAAGCGATGCACGCACGCAGCCTTTTTGTCAGCATTATAATCACTGTGGTGGTTGCCAGTTGCAGCACCTAGAAATAAATCAGCAAGTGGCTGAAAAGCAAAATGCAGTGACGCAACTGTTTCAAAAATTTGCCAAATTAAGCGACTTAAATTGGCAAGCGCCTCTTTTAAGTAAGCCCACTCATTACAGACGCAGTGCGCGTATTGCCGTAATGTATGATAAAGCCGCTAAAAAAATGCGAGTTGGGTATCGTGCGCCTAGCTCTAAAAATGTGATTAGTATTGAGCAATGTGATGTGCTTAGTAAGGCATTTACTAACGTATTTAGTATTTTTGAAAGGCTTATTAATCAATATAAAGCGCTACACAGTATAAGTCATTTACAGTTGTGCCAAAACGAGGCTGGGAACTTTATTGTTATTCGCCATACTAAAGCGATACCAGATGAAGCCAAAAGCTACATACAAGAAGCAGCAAACGCACAGCAGTGGTTAATTACCTGGCAAGACAACAGCGATGTTATAGAGCAGGCTCATTTGCCTACGCCGTATTATTTTTTAGAAAAGTTTAATTTAAAATTCGAATTTGGCCTTGGTAATTTTATTCAAGTAAATGACGAAGTTAACCAAGCTATGTTAGCTCAGTCGGTAAATTGGCTTAACTTGCAAGGAAACGAGCAAGTATTGGATTTATTTTGTGGTATTGGTAACTTTTCATTAGTGCTAGCCCAGCATGCTAAATCGGTTATTGGAGTAGAAGGGATTGCATCGGCGGTTGCAATGGCGACGCAAAATGCGCAAACTAACTCTATCACTAATGCGCACTTTCATTGTTTTGATTTAACGCAAAAAATTGAAACAGCACAATGGTTTAATAAGGCGCTAGACGTATTAGTATTAGACCCTTCTCGCACAGGTGCTATGGCTGTTTTAGAGCAACTACCTTTAAAGCAGTTTAAAACCATTTTATACGTCTCTTGCGATCCTGTTACTTTAGCCCGTGACAGTGCAATTATTTCGCAAGCAGGCTTTGAAGTTACTAAAATTGGGCTAATGAATATGTTTCCACATACAGGACACATAGAAACAATGGCGTTATTTCAACGGAGGTAAAGCGTTTTATGGTCGCTACACGTCAATCACATCAACAGGACGACACAGGTGACTTTGCTACTAGCCTAAAACAGTTAGCGTTATCGCAAGAGAAAATAACGCTACTAAACAAAGCGCAAGCATTGTGTGTTACATGTGACAACCAAGCACGGCAAAACACGGCCATAGAAATGGTCGAGATTTTAGCCGAGCTAAATTTAGATGCAGAATCTCTCGCAACCGCGTATCTCACGCATTACTACTTAAATGACTTAGTAGACCTTGAAACCGTAGAAGCACAACTTGGCAAAAATGTAGCCATGCTTTTAACTGGGGTTGCGCAAATGGCTGCTATTAGTACTTTATCGCACCAAGGTAAAGGCACTATGCAGGTAGATAACATTCGTAAAATGTTACTTACCATGGTTGAAGATGTGCGCGCTGTGGTGATTAAACTTGCTGAGCAAGTGTGCCATTTACGCAATGTAAAAAATGGCGATGAAGAAGAGCGTGTTATTGCCGCTAAAGAAACCGCCGATATTTTTGCCCCGTTAGCAAACAGGTTAGGTATAGGCCAGCTTAAGTGGGAACTAGAAGATTTATCGTTTAGGTATTTACACCCCGACACCTATAAAAGCATTGCTAAACAACTTGATGACAAACGCCTTGCTCGTGAAGCCTATATGGAAGATATGGTTACGCAAGTAAAAGCTCGCCTAAGCGAAGCCGGTATTGAGGCGCAAGTGTATGGCCGCCCTAAGCACATTTACAGCATTTATAAAAAAATGCAGCAAAAAAACTACGAGTTTGATCAGCTGTTTGATATTAGAGCAATGCGAATTGTTGTAGAGCGCCTGCAAGATTGTTACGGCGCGCTAGGTATTGTGCACACTAATTGGCGCCACCTTAATAAAGAGTTTGACGACTACGTTGCTACACCTAAACAAAATGGCTATCAATCAATTCATACCGTGGTATTTGGCCCTGAAGGGAAAACCGTTGAAATACAAATACGCACCAGCGAAATGCACCAAGATGCAGAGCTAGGCGTAGCCGCGCACTGGATGTATAAAGAAGGCGCTTTACCTGGGCGTGGCTCAGGCTATGAGCAAAAAATTAGCTGGTTGCGCAAATTACTACAATGGCAAGAAGAAGTGGTTGATGGGGGCGATTTAGCCGAAGAGCTTAAAAACCAAGTTGTAGAAGACCGCGTTTATATATTTACCCCAAGCGGTGATATTATCGATTTACCTGTTGGTGCTACACCGCTTGATTTTGCTTATTACATTCACTCAAATGTAGGGCACCGCTGTATAGGGGCTAAAGTATTTGGCAAAATAGTGCCGTTTACACATCAGCTATCAACGGGCGATCAGGTAGAAATTCTCACGCAAAAGCAGCCTAATCCAAGCCGCGATTGGTTAAATCCATCGCTTGGTTATATTAAATCGTCGCGTGCAAGGGCTAAAATCCATCATTGGTTTAAACAGCTCGACCGCGATAAAAACTTAAGCGCCGGTAAAGAGATTCTTGATAACGAACTGCAAAAGCTAGATTTAACCTACAAAGATTTAGACCCAGCTATTAAGCGCTTTAATTTTAAAGAACTAGATGACTTAATGGTTGCCATAGGTGCCGGCGATGTTCGCTTAAACCAAATGCTTAACTTTGTCAGTGATCGTACCGAAGAAGAACCCGTAATTCGTTTTAAAGCGCCAAGTAAAGTAACTGGCGATAAAAACGGCATTGTGGTGGATGGCGTGGGCAGCTTAATGAGCCACGTTGCTAAGTGTTGTCGCCCAGTACCTGGCGATAAAATAATTGGCTATATTACACAAGGCCGTGGCATTGGGGTACACCGCGAAGATTGCGATTCATTTAACAACTTAAAAGAGCTGCACCCAGAGCGTGTAATATCGGTTAGTTGGTCAGATGAAATAAACGGCTCTTATGCGCTAAGTATAAAAATAGAAGCCAGCGATCGCTCAGGTTTAATTCGCGATATTAGCTCTGTACTGGCTAACGAAAAAGTAAATGTGATCAACATGAACGTTAATACTGTTGGGGCTGATCAGTTAGCGGTATTTACTATGCAAATAGAAGTGCATGATTTATCGGGCACAAACCGGGTTTTGTCTAAACTGCATCAAATTGAAGGTGTTCACAGTGCCAAGCGAAACCAATAAAATGGCAAACAGTAACGCCCTTGAGCAACTCCTCGATATTATGGCGTTGCTTCGCGATCCTACCGACGGTTGCCCGTGGGATCGCAAGCAAAACTTTAAATCGATTGTACCGCACACACTAGAAGAAGCCTTTGAAGTGGCCGATTGCATAGAGTCGGGTAATTTAAACGAGCTTAAAAATGAGCTGGGTGATTTACTGTTTCAAATCGTTTTTTACGCACAACTTGCCAAAGAGCAGGACATGTTTGATTTTAACGACGTGGTTAGTGAGCTAAATAGTAAACTTACCCGCCGTCACCCTCATGTTTTTAACACTAAGCAAGCATTAACCGACGAGCAATTAGCAAAGCAATGGCAAGCAATTAAAGCACAAGAGCGTGCAGCAAAAGTACAGCCAAGCCAAGCCTCACTTTGGCAAGATATACCCACCAATATGCCAAGCCTAACTAAAGCTAAAAAAATTCAGCAGCGTGTTGCCGCACTTGGTTTTGATTGGCCGAGTTACCACGGGGCACTTGATAAATTAAGTGAAGAAGTACTTGAAGTAAAAGAAGCGCTTGAGCACGACCCTTCATCCGATCATACAGCAGAAGAAATAGGCGACTTATTATTTGCCACAGTAAATGTGGCTCGCCATGTTAAACGCGACCCAGAGCAACTACTCAGACAAGCCAACGATAAGTTCTCGGCGCGCTTTGAAAAAGTGCAAGGTTATTTAATTGCAAAAGGTAAAAGTTTAGAGCGCGCAACGCTTGACGAAATGGAAGAAGCATGGGAAGCCATTAAAAAAGCGAAATAAGATTAGCCCAGCACAACCTAATGTTAATCAACGAACATTTTTTGTGCGCGTAAACGCTATTTTTAGCTGGATTGCTCAACGCTGTTTTGGTACAATTTCGCCCCGTCTTGATGATATACCCAGAGTCTCTTTCTCGGGTGTTATATTCCTTTTAATTCCTGATATTCTAGGGTTCGCATGAGTACAAAATTTATCTTCGTTACTGGCGGGGTTGTTTCTTCGTTGGGTAAAGGTATTGCAGCAGCGTCATTGGCAGCTATTTTAGAGGCCCGCGGTTTAGATGTTACCATTTTAAAGCTGGATCCTTACATAAACGTTGACCCAGGCACAATGAGCCCAATTCAACACGGTGAAGTATACGTTACAGAAGACGGCGCCGAAACGGATCTTGATTTAGGTCACTACGAGCGTTTTATTCGCACCAAAATGACCAGCCGCAACAACTTCACACAAGGGCGAGTGTACGAAGATGTACTACGTCGTGAGCGCCGTGGTGAATACTTAGGTGCAACCATTCAGGTTATTCCACACATCACAAATGACATTAAGCAACGTGTATACGACGGTGCTGAAGGTCATGATATTGCGATTGTAGAAATTGGTGGCACAGTAGGTGATATTGAATCACAACCATTTATTGAAGCAATTCGTCAGTTAGGTACAGAAATTGGCCGCGAACGCGCGCTATTTATTCACCTAACGCTAGTGCCATTCTTAGGCCCTGCAGGCGAAGTGAAAACAAAACCAACACAGCACTCAGTTAAAGAGTTACGCTCTGTAGGTATTCAGCCAGATATTCTTATTTGTCGCTCAGACCGTAAATTGCCTAACAATGAACGTGCAAAAATTGCATTGTTCACAAACGTTGAAGAAAAAGCGGTTATTTCGCTTCCTGACGTAGACAGCATTTACAAAATTCCTGCGCTATTAAAATCACAAGAGCTAGATAACTTTGTGTGTCGTCGTTTCCACCTTGACGCACCAGAAGCTGATTTAGTTGAATGGGAACAAGTACTTTATCAAGAGTCTAACCCGACTGGCGAAGTAACGATTGGTATGGTTGGTAAGTACATTGAACTACCAGATGCATACAAATCAGTTAACGAAGCACTAAAGCATGCAGGTCTTAAAAACCGTTTAACCATTAATATTGAATACGTTGACTCGCAAGACTTAGAAAGCAAAGGGGTAGAACTGCTTTCTCATCTAGACGCTATTTTAGTACCAGGTGGTTTTGGCGGCCGTGGTGTTGAAGGTAAAATTTTAGCAGCTAAGTATGCCCGTGAAAACAAAGTACCTTACCTAGGCATTTGTTTAGGTATGCAAGTAGCACTTATTGAATACGCACGTAATGTTGCAGGTTTAACCGACGCTAACTCAACTGAGTTTAATATTCACTCTAAAGCGCCAGTAGTGGGCTTAATTACAGAGTGGTTAGATGCTGAGGGTAACATTGAGATACGTGATGAAAAATCTGATTTAGGTGGCACCATGCGTTTAGGCGCACAAAAATGTCACTTAACGCCGGGTTCTAAGGTGCACGAAGTGTACGGCAATACAGAAATTATTGAACGTCACCGTCATCGCTACGAAGTAAACAACAACTTTGTAGAGCAATTAGAGCAAGCAGGCTTAAGCTTTACTGGTTTATCAGAAGATAAAAAACTAGTAGAGATCATCGAAAACAAAGATCACCCATGGTTTATTGCCGCGCAATTCCACCCGGAATTTACGTCAACACCACGTGATGGTCACCCGTTATTTGAAGGGTTTGTAGCAGCTGCTCATACTCACCAAAAAACGTCTTCGTAATTAAAAAAAGCCGTGCATATTGCACGGCTTTTTTGTCTAAAGGGCTGACTAAAAGATATAAAACGTAGTAAAGTTAGCTGAACTCACCATTTTGGGAATATAGAGGAATCAAGATGTCAGAAATCGTAAAAGTAATTGGTCGCGAAATTATGGACTCGCGTGGTAACCCTACTGTTGAAGCTGATGTATATTTAGCTGATGGTTCTTGGGGCCGCGCTGCCGCTCCTTCAGGTGCATCAACAGGTACTCGCGAAGCACTAGAGCTACGTGATGGTGACAAAGCCCGTTACTTAGGTAAAGGCGTATTAAACGCAGTTGGTTTTATTAACAACGAAATTGCGGATGCGCTAAAAGGCCAAAATGCATTAGAGCAAAGTGCTGTAGATAAAGTAATGCTAGATTTAGATGGCACCGAAAATAAAGAAAAACTAGGTGCAAATGCTATCTTAGCGGTATCACTAGCAACTGCAAAAGCCGCTGCACAATTTAAAAAAGTTGAGCTTTACGAGCACATCGCAGACCTAAACGGTACACCAGGTGTTTACTCAATGCCGTTACCTATGATGAATATCATCAACGGTGGTGAGCATGCAGATAACTCTGTAGATATTCAAGAATTTATGATCCAACCTGTTGGCGCTGAAAACTTCCGCGAAGGCCTACGTATGGGCGCTGAAGTATTCCACAGCCTTGCTAAAGTATTAAAAGCAGACGGCCACTCTACAGCGGTAGGTGATGAAGGTGGTTTTGCACCAAACCTTGCATCAAACGAAGCGGCACTTGCAGCTATTAAAACAGCTGTAGCAAACGCAGGTTATGAGCTAGGTAAAGATATTACACTGGCTATGGACTGTGCAGCCTCTGAGTTTTACGATAAAGAAGCAAACATTTACGATTTGAAAGGTGAAGGCAAAAAATTCACTTCAGAAGAGTTTAACTACTTCTTAAAAGATTTAACTGAGCAATACCCAATTGTATCTATTGAAGATGGCTTAGATGAGTCAGATTGGGATGGCTTTGCACACCAAACTAAATTAATGGGCGATAAAATCCAATTAGTTGGCGATGATTTATTCGTAACTAACACTAAGATTTTAAAACGCGGTATTGATAACGGTATTGCTAACTCAATCCTAATTAAATTTAACCAAATTGGTTCACTAACTGAAACGTTAGCAGCAATCAAAATGGCTAAAGATGCAGGCTTTACAGTTGTTATTTCACACCGTTCTGGCGAAACAGAAGATGCAACTATTGCTGATTTAGCGGTAGGTACTGCTGCAGGCCAAATTAAAACAGGTTCATTGAGCCGTTCTGATCGTGTTGCTAAGTACAACCAACTTCTTCGCATTGAAGAAGCACTAGGTTCTAAAGCACCTTACAACGGTCTTAAAGAAGTTAAAGGTCAGTAATTCTATTTTATATAGAATCTTATTTTTAATTTTAGATAATAAAATCCTCGCTAATGCGGGGATTTTTTATGCCTGATATTTTTTAAAGAGATGAGAATGCTTTGTAGGCCTTAAGCTTGCTGACGCGCGCACGCAGTGCGAAAAAGGATTTGCTTAACTCATAATATTTTCTGCACAGCTCAGAGCTGAAACTGCTGCTTTAAAATAGCCCCTGTAAAACT
The DNA here is from genome assembly GCF_000498055.1 of Pseudoalteromonas sp. TB51. Lineage (NCBI taxonomy): Bacteria > Pseudomonadati > Pseudomonadota > Gammaproteobacteria > Alteromonadales > Pseudoalteromonadaceae > Pseudoalteromonas > Pseudoalteromonas sp. TB51. The sequence continues at coordinate 16,576 of NZ_AUTO01000049.1, read as the reverse complement.
GGTTTTTAAATAAAAGCCACGCGGTAAGGTTTTTATTGTTTGCCCATTTGGGCCAATAGCATCGGTAACCACTTTGCTATTAGCGGCTTTTGGCCTAATTTGTATAGCATCCCCTAAATGGCCCGATATTTCATCAACTCGCCCAAGCGCTATTAACTCCATTTGTTCTTCCCAATCACGTTGTAGCAACGCATCTTGCTCAGGCGTAGGCTGCCATAAAAAACCACTGCCTATGGTTCTATCAAAAGGCGCAATATCGCGCTCACTCAATATAGGCAGCCATAAAACATGATTGAGTTTTTTACGCACAGCGCTTGTATGCCACGTCATGCCGGTTACGTTTATAAGGGGGGTAACCGACACAAAAGTGGTTTCTAAGGGTTTTCCTTTATACGAAATAGGCAGTGTTTTTAATTCAATGCCTAAATCTTCAAAGTCGGGGAGGGGTTTTGAGCCTGCAGTAGCGCCTAACACGTATTCAATAAGTTGCCCGGTCCAGCCTTTTTCACGTAATAGGTCGTCAGGGGTTTTAAAGCTGTATTGAGAGGCTAATTGCCCTAATGTTAAACCAGCAATAGCGTTTACGCGTTGCATTAAGTCATTAATTGAATGGGGTTTTGTTGGTCGCATGCTACTCATTTACCTTGAATAATTAACAGCGCCATGATAGCAAAACCCCCGTAAGGTGGATATCTTTGCTTTTGGTTGTTTTTTATACGCACTGTGTTTGGCGTAATTTTGCTCACCCCAAAAAGTCACAGTTTAACTGTAAGTGACTGACTAGCTTTAATATTTTCAATTAACTCATTCAGCTTTAATTAAGTTAGCAAATTCTATATGGGATAAATACAACTATATAAACATGTTTATCCACAGAATCTGTGGAGAAAGCGAGTTTTTAGATCTGTCATTGTGGACTTGTTTGCAAAATAGCCTTGTTTATCAAAAGTTATACACAAGCTGTGAGTAAATAGCACTAAACATAATAATCAAGGCATAGCTTAGCTTTTTTTTCTAAAAGTTGCGTCAATTAAGGGTTATTTTATCCTTGTAATTACTCAGTGCTCATTTAAGGTTAAGTCGTTATGCACAGCGTAAATAGTAAACGTGCGATTAGGGCGTGATGACTTTGGGGATAATAGTGTTTGCCGAATTGCAGCTAATGTGGAACAATCATTAAAAATCGACTTACAAATGAGGCACTAAGGTGATTGATGCCGAAGGTTTTCGTGCCAATGTCGGAATTGTAATTTGCAATAATCAGGGGCAGGTTTTTTGGGCTAGACGTTACGGTCAACATTCTTGGCAATTTCCCCAAGGCGGTGTTGATGACGGAGAAACACCCGAACAAACCATGTACCGTGAATTACACGAAGAAGTAGGTTTGCGACCAGAAGATGTAGAAATAGTTGCAAGCTCAAAACATTGGTTACGCTATAAATTACCCAAGCGATTAATTCGCCGCGACTCTAGTCCGGTGTGTATTGGGCAAAAACAAAAATGGTTTTTATTAAAACTGCGTTGCAAAGATGAAGATGTAAACTTGCTTAAAACACATCATCCCGAGTTTGATGATTGGCGCTGGGTGAGTTATTGGTACCCAGTAAGGCAAGTGGTATCGTTTAAACGCGATGTATACAGACGGGTGATGAAAGAGTTTGCACCGTTTGCAATGCCTTTTAATAAAAGAGAACATCATAAAGAACAGTGGCGACACAAAAGGTAGTAGCATAATTATAAAATAAGGAGCAGGTAATGCTGGCAACACTTAGAACTATTGCTGAGTCTGTTTCGCAACAAGCGAATTTAGACAGTGCCTTAGTGTGCTTTGTGAAAATGGTTAAAGAGGCCATGAAAACCCAGTGCTGCTCTATTTATTTTGCCGACTACAGCCAAGATAACTTTGTACTTATGGCAACCGAAGGCCTAAACCCGGATGCCGTAGGTAAGTTTAGAATTGGTTTTACCGAAGGGCTTGTAGGTTTAGTAGCCCAGCGTGAAGAGCCTATTAATATTGCTTTTGCAAAATCTCATCCGCGTTTTAAGCTCTCCCCCGAAGTAAACGAAGAAGGTTACAATGCCTTTTTGTCTGTGCCTGTGGTGCATCAAAAAAAGGTATTGGGCGTTATTGTTGTACAACAAAAAATGGCGCGGGTTTTTAGCCAAGACGAAGAGTCGTTTTTAATTACCCTTTCAGCACAGCTAGCCTCGCAACTTGCGCATGCTGAAATAAAAGAGCTTTTACGCCAAGACGAATCATCACACCAAACCTCAGTGCTCAAAGGGGTGTCGAGTGCTCCAGGTATTGGGATTGGCCAAGCCTTTGTGGTACTGCCCAAGCTTGATTTTAAATCTATAGAGCTAAAAAAAGATCCCGATAGCGCCGAGCAACGCCGTTTGTTTACACAAGCCGTTGCTGCCACCCGCAAAGAATTTAATACCCTGTCTATGACCTTGAGTGACTCAATACCGCGTGAAGCCCTCGCGGTATTTGATGTATACCAACAATTACTTGATGCGAAAAGTTTAGGCCACAATGTTGAGGTACAGTTACAAGAGGGCTGGTGCGCAAAAAGCGCCTTAAAAATTGTTATTGAGCGGCTTATTTCGCAGTTTAATGCCATGCAAGACCCCTACATTAAAGAGCGCGCAGTTGATGTAAAAGACATAGGTTTAAGGGTGTTACACCACCTTGTAAACACAGAGCACGCAGTAAAAGATTACCCACCCAATACCATATTAATTGCGAATACCTTAACGCCCGCCATGCTNCAGCCAATAGCCATGCCTCTATATTAACCCGAGCGATGGGAATACCGGCTATTTGGGGTATTGAAGATTTACCCTTATTGCAATTTGATGCTAAACCAATGATTTTAGATGCCTTTGCTGGGCGTTTATATATTTCTCCTTCGCAAGTGTTACTCGACGAATACGCACAGTTAAAGCACCAAGATAAACTACTCAACAACCGCTTTTTAGCAGAGCAAAGTGCGCAGTCGGTTACCTTAGATGGTGAGCAAATAAATTTAATGCTAAATGCAGGACTTGAGCTTAATACCGAGCAAAGCAGTGCGCATATTTGCGATGGAGTAGGGCTTTATCGTACCGAAGCATGGTTTATGCAAAAGGGGCAATTTCCATCGCAAGCTGAGCAAGAAAACTGGTATAGGGAGGTGCTAAAAAGTTACCATCCAGCGCCAGTGGTTATGCGAACCCTAGATATTGGTGGCGACAAGGTTTTAGATTACTTTAATATCACCGAAGAAAATCCCTTTTTAGGGTGGCGCGGCATACGCATAAGCCTTGACCATCCAGAGCTGTTTTTAGATCAGCTCAAAGCTATGTTAAAAGCAAACATGGGCTTAGGTAATTTAAAAATAATGCTGCCTATGATCAGCGGTACAGAAGAGGTAGACGAAGCGCTCGCGTTATTTGAACAAGCTTATTTTGAACTGGCAGAAAAACACCCAGAGCAAAACTTGGAGCGCCCAGAAGTGGGCATTATGCTTGAAGTACCCTCAAGTATATTTATGCTCGACGAGTGGGCTAAAAAAGTAGATTTTTGCTCAGTAGGCAGTAACGATTTAACGCAATACTTACTTGCTGTCGATAGAGCAAATGCGCGGGTGGCTCAGTTATTTAACCCATATCACCCCGGCGTGTTAAGGGTATTAAATAAAGTAGCGAATGAATGTAATAAACACTGTTTACCCTTTAGTTTATGTGGCGAGCTAGGCGGCGAGCCAGAGGGCGCTATTTTACTCATTGCCATGGGTTATAGGCATTTAAGTATGAACCTGTCGTCGTTAACTAAAGTAAAGTGGATTTTAAGGCGCTTAAATATTAACGATATGCAGCAATTACTCGCAGAGTGCTTAGTGCAATCGAACGCTAAACAGGTACTGCGCTTAACGCGCAATTTTATGATTGAACACCAATTAGGCGATCTGTTTTATACCGCCAAATAATGCAGCGCTTAAAGATGCTATTAACTTTATAATCCTTTAATATAGGCGCACGAAAAGGTATTTGAGAACACTATGTATGACTTAGCTTTACTCGTGGCCAGTTGTGCGCTACTTGGCTGTGTAGTTGGCTTTTTAGCTGGGCTATTAGGGATAGGCGGCGGTTTAATTATTGTGCCTGTTTTAAGTAGCTTATTACTGATGTTTGACGTTACTTCACCTGATCACGTATTAGTTATTTCTATTGCAACATCGCTAGCCTCTATTTTATTCACTTCTACTTCTTCAGTCTTGGCTCATCATAAAAATAATAATGTGCCGTGGCAAATTGCACCGTGGGTTATGTCGGGTGTAGGCTTAGGCGCGTTAATAAGTGGCTTTGCCGCAAGTTTAATACCCGAACAAGCATTACGCAGCGTGTTTGCAATAAGTGTTGTATTTATTGCAGGCAGAATGGTGTTGGCATCACGTAGTAAATCGCTTAAAGAAAAACCGCTACCAAAAGGGATTATTTTAGGGAGCATTTCTGCTCTTATGGGCGCGCTTTCTGGTTTAATAGGTATTGGTGGCGGCGCACTTATTGCCCCTATGCTTAATTACTTTTCAGTTGATATGAAAAAAGCGATAGGCTGTGCATCAGCGAGCGGCATTGTTATCGCACTATTTGGCTCTATTGGTTATATAAGCGCAGGCTGGCAGGTAACCGATTTAGCCCATGGGTTCGCAGGGTTTGTATACTTACCTGCATTATTTGGTATTGTAATAACATCGTGGTTTGTGGCGCCCTTAGGGGCTAAAGCAACTCATTATTTACCTGTTAATATAATAAAGAAAATTTTCGCGGTGTTGCTTGTGCTCATCGCACTTAAAATGGTTTTTAGCTAAAGGTTTATTTATGGCACTTGAGTTTCCTCAAATCGATCCAATAATTTTTTCTGTTGGACCGCTAAGCGTACGTTGGTACGGTTTAATGTATTTAATTGGTTTTGCATTTGCGATGTGGTTTGCTAATCGTCAAGCCGAAAAACCAAACTCTGGTTGGACTAAAGAGCAAGTTAGCGACTTGCTTTTTTACGGCATGCTAGGGGTTATTTTAGGCGGCAGAATTGGCTATGTATTGTTTTATCAGTTTAGCTACTTTTTAGAAAATCCATTATATTTATTTAGAATTGACCAAGGCGGTATGTCTTTCCACGGCGGAACATTAGGGGTTATTACCGCTATTATACTATTTGCCAAAACCCGCAAAAAATCACTATTCGCAGTGGGAGATTTTGTGGTGCCGCTGGTTCCGGTAGGCTTATTAGCAGGGCGTATTGGTAACTTTATAAATGGCGAATTATGGGGCCGCGTAAGCGATGTGCCATGGGCAATGGTATTTCCAACGGGTGGGCCGCTTGCGCGTCACCCATCGCAGTTATACGAAGCCTTTTTTGAAGGGCTAGTCCTGTTTTTAATTTTATTATGGTTTATTAAAAAGCCTCGCCCTGCAGGCAGTGTAGCCGGTGTATTTTTATTAGGGTACGGCGTATTTAGATTTTGTATTGAATATTTCCGCCAACCAGATGCGCAGCTTGGCCTATTTGCCGATTTTATCTCAATGGGTCAAATACTCTCGTTACCTATGATAATTGGTGGCCTAGGGCTATTAATTTGGGCGTACAAAAAACCGCAACCTGTAACCGCAGCAAAGGCATAGTAAGAACAGATCATGAAACAATATTTAAAATTATGTCAGCGCATCGTTGACGAAGGTGTATGGGTAGAAAACAAACGCACAGGCACGCGCTGCTTAACCGTTATTAATGCCGACTTAGAATACGATGTAGGTAATAATAAATTTCCTATGATCACCACTCGTAAAAGTTACTACAAAGCAGCTATAGCAGAGCTTTTAGGTTATTTACGAGGGTACGATAGCGCAGCGCAATTTCGCGATATAGGCTGTAAAACTTGGGATGCAAACGCAAACGACAATAACGCATGGCTAAATAACCCTAACCGCAAAGGCGAGGACGACATGGGCCGCGTTTATGGCGTGCAAGGGCGTAATTGGCAACGCCCAGATGGCTCAACGCTCGATCAGCTTGCTAAAGTAATAAATAACTTAAAAAACGGGATTGATGACAGAGGTGAAATAATTACCTTTTATAATCCTGGTGAGTTTGAGCTTGGTTGCTTGCGCCCATGTATGCACACGCATACGTTTTCGCTGCTTGGCGACACGCTGTATTTAACATCGTATCAGCGCAGTTGCGATGTGCCGCTGGGCCTTAATTTTAATCAAATTCAGTGCTTTGTATTACTGGCATTGGTTGCGCAAATTACCGGCCATAAAGCAGGTAAGGCGTATCATAAAATTGCTAACGCGCATATTTACGAAAACCAGTTACCGTTAATGCGCGATGTGCAGTTAACACGTGAGCCATTTGACTCACCGCAATTAAATATTAACCCAAACATAAAATCACTAGAAGATATAGAAACATGGGTAACACGAGACGATTTTGAAGTAGTAGGCTATCAATGCCACGAACCAATCCAATATCCGTTTTCAGTATAATAAGATTAAGGAGAACAAGATGAAAGCAGTGATCCCCGTAGCAGGCCTTGGAACGCGTATGTTACCTGCCACAAAAGCTATCCCTAAAGAGATGCTCCCTGTGGTAGACCGCCCGCTTATTCAATATGTAGTAAATGAAGCGGTAGCAGCAGGCGTTAAAGAGATTGTACTTGTAACGCACTCAAGTAAAAACTCTATCGAAAACCATTTTGATACCAGCTTTGAACTAGAAGCCACGCTTGAAAAACGCGTAAAGCGGCAATTACTTGCCGAAGTACAGGCAATTTGCCCTAAAGATGTGACCATTATTCACGTACGCCAAGGCGAAGCCAAAGGCTTAGGCCACGCAATTAACTGTGCAGCGCCAATTATTGGCAACGAACCTTTTGTGGTTATTTTGCCAGATGTAATTGTTGATGACGTAGAGAGCGACCTTAAAAAAGACAACCTAGCAGAGATGATCGCCCGTTTTGAAGAAACTAAGCACAGCCAAATTATGGTTGAGCCAGTACCAATGGACGAAGTAGACAAATTTGGTGTTGTTGATTTAGGTGACGTAGAGCTTCACCAAGGTGAAAGCTCGCCAATTATAAACATGGTAGAAAAACCGCCAGTAGATGAAGCACCTTCAAACCTATCTGTAGTAGGGCGTTATGTATTGAGCGAAAACATTTGGCCACTGCTTGCTAAAACGCCGCAAGGGGCTGGCAACGAAATTCAACTTACAGATGCAATTGCCATGCTAATGCAGCAAGAAAAAGTAGACGCGTACGCAATGAAAGGCCGCAGCCACGATTGTGGTAGTAAAATAGGCTACTTAAAAGCAACGATAGAGTTTGCTCTGCGCCGCGACGAGTTTGCAGATGATTTAAAAACATTTATTAAATCGTTAATTTAGGTTTTATTAAATTACCCACCAAGGCGCCTGTTTAGGCGCCTTTTTTAGTGCTAAATTATTAATACAAAAATAGGTATGGGTTTACTTAATTTTAACCACGCCAGTAATAAAGATGGTCTACGCTTAATTATGTTCTGAATTTGACTTGCGTTATATAGCAACATAACGTAATTTATATTGTAAAGTTTATGTTAATTGGCATCAAAGTTGTATTAAAAGCCAAACTCACGGAAGGGTCATGTTAATTTTATCTAAGCAGGTAAATTAGCGTGCGGGAGCAAAAATCGCTCATTGTTTAAATTGCTAAGTTAAACGCTTTCTTGTGAGAATGTTTAACTGAAATGTAAGTGCACAGGCACTGCTTTCAGGATAACGGGTACATGCTTAAATTAAAAAAATACTATAAACACTTTTTTGTATGCCTTTTTACGCTTACGTTTGGCACGGCGTGCTCTATTACGCCTACCGCTAAACCTGCTGTTGATAATGAAATACCTAACACCACGCCCGATTACGTATCGATAACTGCACTAGAGCTTGCGCAATTAAAAGATGCCGCAATGCAATGGCAGCAAGCACGCGCCGGTATAGAGCGTATTTTAAAGCTTGAAAAAGAAATTACTTACCTGGTTAATCACATAGATATAATAAACTCTAAAGCTATTGCACAATCTAATGCAAGCCCTGCCTACAGCAGCCGTTACACTCGCACGCCTTCGCGTACAACCAGTAATAAGCCACGTCGTCAGCAAACTTACAAAGCTGCTAACAATAACCAAAAGCAAACTATAAAGCTTAATACCCCTAAACATGTATTTGCATTACAAGTTGCCTCGGTTGATTCTAAACAGGATGTAGCCAAAGCCTGGCAAGAACTAAATACCAAAGCAGCGCCACTATTTAGAGATAAAATATTAACCAACGTAGAAACCGCAAAAATAAATGATAAAACCTTTTATCGCTTAAAGCTTGGCTCTTATAAAAACCTTAAAAATGCCAAAGCCGACTGTGAAGTATTTAAAATGTATAAGCTCGACTGCATTGTAAGTAACTACACCGATAAGCCAATTAAACTTTAATAGTGATACCAACCCGCAATAATAAATAATCATTTTACGGGGCTAATCGAGTTGCGTTCTGCGTTAATAAATCTCGTTTAGAACAACTAAATAGCAATTTTTTGCCTAGCTATCAATACGTTTTACTATCCTCATAATAGATTACTTAATTAAGCTAATTGGTATAAAAGCGCAATAGGTACTAGCACGCGTGACTTGCTAAGCGTTGATTGGCTGTTAAAATAGCGCCCACTCTTACCCATATTAACAACATACTTATGCTGCACTACAAGGATTTTTTAGCCACATTAGTTTTAGGCTTTGCATTAGCAAACAGTGCTCACGCACTAGCAACGGCCCAAAAGCAGGCGGTGCTCATTAAAAAAGATGATTTAGCCGTACTCAAAGAGTCAGCTCAGCAGTGGCAACAAACCAAGCCTCAACTAGAAAGACTGTTAAAGCTAGAAAGTGAATTACAGCGCACAGTAGATAAATTAAAACAACTTAACGCGCAGCCAAAACCGCAGCAAACTAACCACTTAGCTGTTGTGAATACAAATGCGCTGTTTGCTGTGCAAGTGGGGGCGTATAAAAATAAAGCGGTACTTGAAGCTGCTATAAAGCAATTTCAATCACCCTCAAATAAGCTTGAAGTAAATACCGAGCAAGTACTGATTGACCAGCACACCTTTTATAGATTAAAGCTTGGTGCGTTTAAAACAAAAGAAGCAGCAAAGGATGCATGTAAGTCATTAATAGACAATAATACTTGCTTTGTAACCTACTACGTCAAAACGCCTCAAAGTTAATTAACCTGAACTCTGGTTAAGAGCCTTACTAGCATATTGAACTATCTTGATACTTAAATTTATTATCTCTGGCTAGAGATAGGTTTATTATCCAGAGTTTAGGTTAATTAGGCATAATAATTGCTTTATCCTCGGTATATTTTAAAGAGGACGGCAACTATGCGCCTTTTATTGCCTTTAGTATTGTTAAATTTAACTGCTTGCAACTTGGTTCCGCCCCCAGAGCCGAGTGTGCCTACTGACGCGCCAAAAGCAGCAATGGCACCCTATACCGTTAACGAGTATGTAGCAAATCTAACCTCGCAGCTTAACCATGTAAATGGCGCTTTAAATGCCAATGCGCGCATTGGTGTGAGTAGCTTTTTTTATGCCGATGCTTTAGATACTAAGCTAGTAGCAGGGCAGGCCTCGGGTTTGAGCTTACAAATTCAAGAAAGCTTATTAACGCAATTTACCCAGCTTGGCTATCATACCGTTGAGTACCGCCTTGGCAATAACCTTATATTAGCGCAAAACGCAGACAGCATATTAAGCCGCGACTTAAGTAAATTACGCAATCGCCAAAATATTGACTTAGTCATCACCGGCACTGTAACGCGCCAACAGCATGCTTACATAGTTAATGCACGACTCGTTAATATTGAAAACAAGCAAGTATTGTCGGCAGGCAGCACAGAGATCCCTATAAATGTAATGTGGGGAAACGAAAAAATTCAGCAGCGTGACGGCTCTTTGTACCGCAGCGAATATTAATCAGGAGCACACCATGAGAAACCTATTAATTACCCTATGTTTGCCATTAGGCTTTGGCTGTTCGCAAATGTTAAATTCGCTACATTCAGAGCCGGAGAAAGTTGAGCAAGATAATGCAGCCCAGCTTGTTTCAGAGCAACGTGCGGTAAAAGCACCTGCACCAAATGAAGCGTTATTTCAGTCTAATTTAAACAAGCAAAGTAACTACACCAAAAGTGCCCCTGCAAAACGCAAAAATATAAACCATTATGTGCGCGGTATAATGCAAGACATGGTCGAAAACCTGCAATACGTAAACGACAAAACGCCACTTGCCGTTTCTAGCTTTGTATTTTTAGATGATGACTACAGCGATGGAAGCCTGTTAGGTAACCAAATAGCCGAAAGCTTTATGCACGAGCTGCATAGTTTTGGAGTACCGGTTATCGATTTTAAAACCACCGATTATATGCGAGTAACCCCCGCAGGCGACTTTGTATTTAGCCGCGACTACCTAGAGCTAAACCAAGATCAAAACTTTAATTACGTATTAGCAGGAACTCTTGTGAGCCACCAAGGTGGCGTAATGGTAAATGCACGAATAGTGGGCATTAAAAGTAAAGCGGTAGTGGGCAGTGCGCAAGGGTTTATCCCTCAATCAGTGGTTGATGCGCTAAACAGTAGCTATCGCACCGACGGAATTATGCTTAAACAAGCCAGCGAGTGAGGTTAACCATGTTTTACAAACTATCTGCTATAGCGGGGCTAACGGCAACGTTAGTATTAACTGGCTGTTCAATAACGCAAAATAATGAGCATAACGAAAGCATAAACACACGCTCAGACTACACCGTGGTAACGCAAAGTAGCCAACCAACGCCAGTGTATGCCAACCAATCTGTGCAGCAGCAAAGTGAGTACGACACAGCAAGGCAGTTTACACCGCTTAAACACCACAAAACGCTGGCAAACTATGTAGAGCAAATGGCGCTGGATTTAGTCGATACGCTTGAAGCCGAAGCGCCCGATAACAACAGCATCAACATAGCGGTTACCACCATTGTAGATTTAGACGCATCGCTTAATAAAAGTAATCAGTTGGGTAATCAACTAGCAGAGACGTTTATTCATCAGCTGCAAAAATTTGGCTACGGCGTGGTAGATTTTAAAACCATGGACAACATTGATGTATCAAACAGAGGCGACTTCGTGTTATCGCGCGATATAGAAAAGCTAAGCGAAAGCAGCATGGCTAACTATGTATTAGCAGGTACGTTAATTTACCGCCCAAATGGCGTAGCAGTAAACACCCGCGTTATAAATGTTCACAGCAAACATATTGTAGCAAGCAGCCGAAAACTCATACCGCTGTACGTGTTAAACAAAGAAGATATATATTTATCAAGCAATTAAGTTAATTTTAGCTTGATATGAAAAACAAGATGCCGTTATAATTTTTGTAAGCTGTAAGCTGTAAGCTGTAAGCTGTAAGCTGTAAGCTGTAAGCTGTAAGCTCGGTGTGGCCTCTTAGTTAAATGGATATAACGGCCCCCTCCTAAGGGGCAGTTGCAGGTTCGATTCCTGCAGGGGCTACCAATAACTCGTTTCATTGTAATTCATCGCAATTCAAAAAAACTATCAAGCGCCATTTTTAAAGGCCTCTAGGCTTTCACCTTGTTTCAAGGGGTATCGCCACAGCGCATTTTTTTAGTTACACTGGATGTTACACCGAACCAACGATGACTTGTTGGTGTAACATAAATATGTAACCAGATGAAATTTAAAGAAAGAAAAGAAATTTTAGGTTTTTCTTACTTTCTAAGCGCTGGTTGCCCGTTCGACAGTGGAGCGTTAAATGCCTAAATTAGTTACCCCATTAAATGATACGCAAATCAAAAAAGCTAAACCAAAAGATAAAGAATATCTTATGGCAGATGGCAAAGGCCTTGCTCTACGAGTTAAGCCAAATGGCTCAAAAATGTGGTTATTTACTTACTCTAAGCCTTACACCAAAAAAAGAGCTCAAATTAGTTTTGGTATGTACCCTGATGTAACCTTATCTGATGCTCGCACAAGCAGAGCTGAGGCCAGATCCTTATTAGCAAAGGACATAGATCCTAAAGAGCATAAAGAGGCATTTGCTAACGATAAAGCTGCTGAGGCAAAAAGTACATTTGAAGCAGTTGTTAGAGAGTGGATAGACTTAAAAGAGCCAAAAGTAAGCGCGCGATATGCTTTTAATTTACGGAGAGGTTTTGAGCTTCACTTATTTCCCTATTTAGGAAAAGTGCCTATTAGCAAGTTATCGGCACAACAAGCAATTGAGGCCTTAAAGCCTCTAGCCGCAGCTGATAAGCTCGATATTCTTGGGCGTATTTGTCGCAGAGTAAATGAGGTTATGGAGTTTGCTATTAACACTGGTCGAATACAAACAAATAACTTAAGTGGTATAAGTAAAGCGTTTGATTCTGCCAAGCATGAAAGCATGGCTAGCTTCACACCCCAGGAGCTTCCTAAACTTATTAGCATAGTGAATAGCGCTAATATCAAGTTAATGACTCGATGTTTATTTGAATGGCAACTACATACCATGGTTCGCCCTGGTGAAGCTGCCGGCGCTGCTTGGCATGAAATAGACTTTGAAAATAAACTATGGAATATACCTGCTAAGCGGATGAAAAAACGCAAAGCTCATTCAGTTCCTTTATCACCGCAGGCATTATCTATACTCGAGTACCTAAAACCTATCAGTGCGCATCGAGAGTTTATTTTCCCTGCTGATAAAGACCCTAGAGCGCATGCTAGCCGAGAAACTCTGGGCGCAGCGCTTAGGCGCATGGGTTTAATAGGCAAGCAAACAGCTCATGGGTTAAGAGCGCTTGCTAGCACCACATTAAACGAGCAAGGTTTTGATGCTGATGTTATTGAAGCAGCTTTAGCACATGTAGATAAGAATAAAGTTCGCGCTGCCTACAACCGAACTGATTACTTAGAACGCAGAAGAAAAATGATGTGCTGGTGGTCAGATCATATTGAAGATGCTAGCAAGGGTAATTACTCTGTTACTGGTAGCCAGCATTTAAAAATAGTTTAAAAGGATGGAGAGCATGAGCAAGAAGTATATCAACAATATAAATGACAGGGATATTGCTTGGTTTAACCTCGACAATTATCAATATATTGAAGAACAGTCAGAGCAAGAGGTGGTCATTGAGTTTGATGTTCGAAAGAGGGTTTTTCAAGATGATCTTTCAGGTATCGCTGCTTGCTGGGCTAGCAATCTAAAGCTAGCTGCTGGAGTTGATGATTCAGACCTTTTAAGGATGTTTATTAATAAAGTTATTGCTGGAAATCCGAGCTTTTTATCTCATGTAACAGAGCTAAATTTTTATGATGATACAGCGAAAGAGCATTTAAAAAACTTGTTCCCAGAAAAAGCCTCTAAGCCAGTGTTATCTTTACTTGATGATATATCAGACTTTGGCTCGAGAAGGCCATATAAAATCTGGCCTGCAAGTATAGCGGAGGTTATTGGCAGTTATGAACTTCTTGAAAGTACAGGTGTGACTGAGAGAGGGGCGAGTGACACTGAGGATGTTTGGCAGGAATTTAATGGTAGAAGTTTTGATTCAAAGGAGGCTGAACTAGAGGCTTTACGGGAAGTTATATTCAAGCAAGTTGAGTTTACGAAAAAGCAACGTGATGGTGTGAAGGTTTATTTTTCTGAGATTTCTAAAAATGACCATATGCTTTGCAATGTTGATTTAGCTGGCTTTAGCGATGCCGAGCTGGTTGCGCACTTTCAAAAGTCGCTCGTTGAATGGAGAAAGATTTTAGGCGTGACTGAGCCTGAAAGGAAAGTATCCACCCCTAGCACAATACAAAAGCTAAAAGCATTCAGGATCATTCCCTTGTTAGATTTGCTGATCTGGGAGCTTGATAATAATGTGAAAATTAAGAAAAGTATTTTAGCTGGATTGTTGTTTCATGATTTTGAAAACGGTAATGCTGAGCTAGAAAGTGGTAAGGGTAAAATAATGAGGTTTCTAAATAAAGTTATGGCTCCAAACTTTGACTTTAAAGATGAATAAATTTGGGGCAATTTTTATTTTATTTTTTGCGGGGTAAAAAAAGCTTTTAAAACCGCCCTTTGCTAGTTTTTCTCAACCTCTAACATTCGCCTTGAACAATGAAACAACAAGGCGAATTTCCATGAACAACAAAATTTTACGTTTTCAAGAAGTAACAGAACTCACCGGTTTGAGTCGTTCAACTATTTGGCGCAAAGAGCGATTAGGTTTATTTCCAAAAAGAAAACAGCTAGGTTTAAACTCAGTTGGCTGGCTTGCTAGTGATATTCAGCAATGGCTAGAAAACCTACCAAGTAGCAACACCCATAAAGGAGCAGCATAATGAATGCTGTGAGCGGTAACCAAGCCGCAAACCCAGCCCCTAAAAAACCGCAACCTAAAACAGAGCGAGCTAACTTATATATTCTTGCTCATCCTGAAGGTGCGACAGAATTAGATATTTTACGTAATGCCGGTTTATCGAGTGGCAGAAATTACTTTACAGATCTTGAGCGTGACTATGGTTTTACATTTACTCGTGAAAAAATACCAAATTCAGATGGTATCGGTGCCCATTTTAAGTATAGCTATAGCTCATTAGAGATTGCTGAAATCATCATAAAAGCTATAAATAAAAGCCGCATTCATCGTAAATTAGCTGAGTTCACATCAGAGCAAACCACTGAACTTTTAAAGCCAATAAAGCGCCTCCTAGGGAAATAGGAGGCTATATGGTTAAGCTTAATGACTTAATTAACCGTGGCGATGTAATTAGTATTACTAACGGCAAATTACATATTACTCCAAAAAGTGGAAAGCCGGTTCCTAGTGACTGGCTCCACATCCATCAAAACACATTACTAAGCCAGTTAAGCTGTGTGATCGCACAGCCTATATATCAATTCACACAGTTTAAAGTAGGGCGTTATTCTAATCGATTTGATGGTCTTACCATGAGTTTTACTGATTTAAAATATAACTCAGATTATTACACAATTTTTAACGTTTCATTGGATCGTAAAAAGGGAGGCGGACGCTTAAAAGGCAAGCTTTTTAATCCACCAGCTCAAGGAGCATTACTTAAATTTTGGAGCCGTTCTAATTTACCTAAACCAAGAAGGCCAAGTGAGCTTTATAAAAAAATAAACATGATGAAAAACTATCTTTGGCAAGCACAAGTGAGTGAGAAGAGTAAAATTGAAACGCAAAGCCTTAGGTTAGCAAACATTACTCATCAGCAAATTTTAGATGGTATAGGTGGTGGCGTATCGGCGGCACATAAGAGGCACAATAGTGGCGTTATAGTGTCATCTAACAGTGGCGCTTTATCGGGGCAAAATAAAGAGGCATTTATTGGTGGCAACGAATTGCCTAACAACCATATATACCAAGGTGTTGAAAGTAGTTTAACTACGTGTGTTAATAGTCACGGGTACAATAAACTACGGATATCAACTTCTACGGGGGCCAATAACCACGGTATAAGTAAACAAGGTAGTGCGGTAGTAAGTTCCCCTATACCCCTTCCTATAAAGCAATATAAGGGAGGTAATACACGAAGGCCACAGAATCAAACTGTAGATGAATGGCTAGATGATTACGATAATGCTTAGCAGTTATTAGATACTTTAATATTACAAAAATACCACTTGTTTATCTGCGTTAAAAACGGAACAACGCGGAACAAATGGCGGAACAATTATGTTTTTAAATGACTGATATAAATGTGCTTTGTTGTTTTATTGGAACATAAAAAGCGGCAAATAAACGATTTGTCCTCTTCTCTATTTTGTATAGAAGTTACAATTTTATTTTCTAATCTCATCATTTTGTTTACCTTTTATTTTGCTTATTAACCGTATTTTATATAGCATCACTAAATAGCATGAAACGCGTTGAATCAACGAGTTGTGCGCACTCATAGCGCAGTATTTAGGACGGTTTAAATTATGGATAAAAGAAAGCTAAGCGAAACCGATATAATCAGTAAGTTTATTCTACCCGCAGTTAAAACCGCAGGGTGGAATGACATAACTCAAATACGCCAAGAGGTTAAATTACGAGACGGTAAAGTAATCGTACGTGGGCAACTTGGTGTACGTAAAACGGTTAAATCGGCTGACATAGTGCTTTACCATAAACCCAGTATGCCGCTTGCTGTCATTGAAGCTAAAGCCAATAAGCACGAAGTAGGTAAAGGGCTACAACAAGGCTTAGATTACGCCAGGCTGCTCGATGTGCCATTTATATTCGCCTCTAATGGTGATGGCTTTATATTTCACGATAAAACCAAGCTCGGCACACCTGATGCGCATAACCTTGAAACTGAAATACGCTTAGAAGACTTCCCATCACCGCAAGAGCTTTGGGCTAAGTATTGTGCCTACAAGGGCTATACACAATCGCAATTGCCTATAATTAACCAAGCCTACTACGATGATGGTAGTGGCAAACACCCGCGTTACTATCAGCTCCAAG
>NZ_AUTO01000048.1:0-6429 GCF_000498055.1 Pseudoalteromonas sp. TB51 | reverse complement strand
GGCAGGTAAAGACCGCGTACTCCTTGTTATGGCAACAGGAACCGGTAAAACTTATACCGCGTTTCAAATTATTTGGCGCTTATGGAAATCACGCGCTAAAAAACGCATCTTGTTTTTAGCCGACCGCAACATATTGGTTGATCAAACACGTATTAACGACTTTCAGCCGTTTGGTACGTCAATGACCAAAATTACCGGCAGAACAATCGACCCCGCTTACGAAATACACCTAGCACTATACCAAGCACTAACAGGGCCAGAAGAATCTCAAAAAGCGTTTAAGCAAGTAGACCCTGACTTTTTCGACCTTATTATCATTGACGAGTGCCACCGTGGTAGCGCAAGTGAAGATAGCGCATGGCGCGAAATACTCACCTACTTTAAAGGGGCTGCTCAAGTAGGCTTAACCGCGACACCAAAAGAAACCGACGAAGTATCAAACACCGATTACTTTGGTGACCCTGCTTATACCTACTCCCTTAAAGAAGGGATAGAAGATGGCTTTTTAGCACCATACAAAGTGGTACGCGTTGATCTTGATGTAGACCTACAAGGCTGGCGACCAACAAAAGGGCAAGTAGATAACCAAGGCGAAATAATAGAAGACCGTATATACAACCAAAAAGACTTTGACCGCACAATGGTCATAGACGAGCGTACCCAGCTGGTGGCCGAAACCATTACTAATTACTTAAAGCGTACAGATCCTATGGCTAAAACCATCGTGTTTTGTAACGACATAGATCACGCCGAACGTATGCGCCGGGCCATTGCTAATTTAAACCCAGAGCAAATGGCTAAAAACGATAAATACGTGATGAAGATCACCGGCGATGACGAACTAGGTAAAGGCCAGCTCGACAACTTTATAAACCCTAAACGCCCTTACCCAGTAATTGCTACCACCTCAGAGCTTATGACCACAGGGGTAGACGCTAAAACCTGTAAGCTAGTAGTGCTTGATCAAAACATCCAATCAATGACCAAGTTTAAACAAATCATTGGGCGGGGTACCCGTATTGACGACCGCTACGGCAAGTTGTGGTTTACTATACTCGACTTTAAAAAAGCCACCGAGTTATTTGCCGATGAACGTTTTGATGGCACACCAGAAAAAGTAATCAAAGTAACGCCAACCGACATTGAAAACGAAGACGTTGATATTGAATCACAAGACGATACAACCGGCGAAGAGCAGCCTGATAGCGTATTCGATGATCAATCAACCGGCGATGAAAGCGATGCCAATAACGACACCATAAATGACCCTAAAGGCGATGGCAGCCTTGATGGCGAATGGGACGATGAAACAAACAAAATGGTTAAGTACCGCGTATCAGGTGTTACCGTTAATAAAGTGGCAGAGCGAGTCCAGTATTACGATACCGACGGTAAACTGGTTACCGAGTCATTTATAGATTACACCCGTAAAACCATGAGCAAACAATACAGTTCATTAGACGACTTTGTAAAGCGTTGGAACGAGTCAGACCGTAAACAAGCAGTAATAGATGAACTTGCCGAAGAAGGCATTATTTGGTCGGCGCTTGAAGAAGAAGTCGGCAAAGATATGGACCCTTTTGATATGATCTGCCATGTAGTATACGACCAACCGCCCCTTACCCGTAAAGAGCGCGCAGATAACGTACAAAAGCGTAACTATTTCACTAAATATTCGGGTACCGCACACACCGTACTCGAGAACCTTCTGTTAAAATACGCCGATGTAGGCGTGCAAGAAATAGAATCTATGCAAGCACTTAAAGTGGCGCCATTTAACGAAATAGGCAGCCTAAGTGAAATAGTAAAAAAAGGCTTTGGTGGCAAACCACAATACGAGCAAGCACTTAAAGAGCTCGAAGCCGAAATTTACCAAATGCCAGCGCCTAAAACAGCCTAAATTTATGTTTGCTGTTGCTATGTATTAGCCACAGCAAACATTAAACCATTTAAATTAAACAGCTTTCATACTCGCTTTTAGCCGCTGTTTATAAAAATAATCAAACAAGAGAATATTATGTCTATCAGTTCAGCTATTAAATCAATTCAAGATATTATGCGTAAAGACGCCGGTGTCGATGGCGACGCACAACGCCTTGGTCAAATGTCGTGGTTACTATTTTTAAAAGTATTCGACGCGCAAGAAGAAGAACTAGAGCTTGAACTAGACGACTATCGCGAGCCAATCCCCGAGCAGTTTTTATGGCGCAATTGGGCAGCAGGTAACGAAAGCATAACGGGCGATGAGCTACTAGAGTTTGTAAACGACAAGCTATTCCCTGAGCTTAAAAATCTAACCGCACCGATAGATAAAAACCCACGTGGCTACGTAGTTACCCAAGCGTTTAGCGATGCCTTTAACTACATGAAAAACGGCACGCTACTGCGCCAGGTCATTAATAAGCTAAATGAGATAGACTTTACCGACTCAAAAGAGCGCCACTTATTTGGCGATCTGTACGAGCAAATATTAAAAGACTTACAAAGCGCAGGCAACGCGGGCGAATTTTATACCCCGCGCGCAATTACTAAATTTATAGTGGCAGTAACCGACCCAAAACTAGGCGAGTCTATTATGGACCCTGCCTGTGGTACCGGTGGCTTTTTAGCGTGTGCGTTCGACCATGTAAAAGCTAACTATGTAAAATCGGGCGACGACCACCAAATATTGCAAAAGCAAATACATGGTGTAGAGAAAAAACAACTCCCGCACTTACTGTGTACTACCAACATGATGCTTCACGGCATAGAGGTGCCGGTCCAAGTTAAACACGGCAATACCCTAAATAAGCCGCTTTCAAGCTGGGATGATCAAGTAGATGTTATCATCACCAACCCTCCGTTTGGCGGCACCGAAGAAGACGGCATCGAAAAAAACTTCCCAAGCGACCTGCAAACTCGCGAAACAGCAGACTTATTCTTACAGCTCATTATAGAAGTGCTTAACACTAAAGGGCGCGCTGCGGTAGTATTGCCAGATGGCACCTTGTTTGGTGAAGGCGTTAAAACTAAAATTAAAAAGTTATTGGTAGAAGAATGTAACTTACACACCATAATACGCTTACCCAATGGCGTGTTTAACCCGTACACCGGTATTAAAACTAACATACTGTTTTTTACTAAAGGCACGCCAACAAAAGACGTGTGGTTTTACGAGCACCCATATCCAGCCGGTGTAAAAAATTACAACAAAACCAAACCAATGAAGTTTGAAGAATTTAAAACCGAACTTGAATGGTGGGGCAATGAGGCCGATGGCTTTGCAAGCCGGACTGAAACCGAGCAAGCGTGGAAAGTATCAATCGACGATATTATTGCTCGTAACTACAACCTCGACATTAAAAACCCCCATGTAGGCGAGGTAATAAGCCACGACCCAGAAGAGTTACTAGCCGACTATTCAAAGCAGCAAGCAGACATACAAGCCCTGCGCGATCAGCTTAAAGGTATATTGTCAGCAGCCCTTTCAAAAGATACTGAGGGCAAGTAATGGCTGAGTCAAAAATACCTAACACAAACGCTGAGCAGCTAATCACCAAGCACCTCGATATTTGGACAACCGCCATTGAGCAAAAGTCGTCATCAGGTCGAGGCTCATCTAAAAAGTTTTCACTACATGGCATTAAAAAACTCCGCGAACTGATTTTAGATCTCGCTGTACGTGGCAAATTAGTGCCGCAAGATCCAAATGATGAACCAGCCTCAGTGTTGCTAGAGCGAATAGCCGCTGAAAAAGCACAGTTGATTAAAGATAAAAAAATCAAAAAGCCAAAAGCATTACCGGAAATTAGTGAGGATGAAAAACCGTTTGAAGTGCCCGAAGGTTGGAACATTCAAAGGTTAGGAAATATAGGATTAATTGGTTCTAGCAGTCGAGTTCAAAAAAAAGACTGGCAAAGTGATGGAGTGCCATTTTATCGAGCTAGAGAGATAGTCAAACTGAGTTCTAATGGTTATGTTGAAGATGATTTATTCATTACTCAAGAGCTATACACAAAGCTATCGGAGCAAGGAAATGTGCCTGAAAAAGGTGATTTAATGATCACCGGCGTAGGTACTATAGGTGTGCCTTATATCGTTACTTCAGATGATAAGTTCTATTTTAAAGACGCAAGTGTTTTAATCTTTAAAAATTTAGCGAATATCAACTCTGATTACTTGAAAACATTTATGTATTCACCTTTGTGGGTAAAAGCAATACATGAGAAAAGTATGGGGACTACTGTTCACACATTGACAATTGTGCGTGCAAATGAAGCAATTATTCCTATTCCCCCAGAGAAAGAGCAACAACGTATCGTTGCTAAAGTCGATGAACTAATGGGCTTGTGTGATGCGCTTGAGGCGCAAACTGAAAATAGTATTAGGGCACATCAAACGTTAGTTGAAGTGCTGTTAGAGGCCTTGCTGAAAGCACCAGAGCAAACCGCAACACCCGAACAAGCCACAGCACAGTTTCAACAAAACTGGCAACGTTTAAGCGAGCACTTCGACACGCTATTCACCACCACCGCCAGCATCGACACGCTAAAGCAAACCATTTTACAACTAGCAGTAATGGGCAAACTCGTCCCACAAAACCCAAACGACGAACCCGCTGCCAAGCTCCTGGAGCGCATAGAAGCAGAAAAAGCCCAACTGATTAAAGACAAAAAAATTAAAAAGCAAAAGCCACTGCCAGAAATCACCGACGAAGAAAAACCGTTTGAATTACCTGATGGGTGGGAGTGGGCGAGGTTTGGCGGAATCTCATATCTAATAACTGATGGAGCTCATCACACGCCTAAATACATAGATAGTGGAGTCCCTTTTTTATCAGTTAAAGATATGAGCTCAGGGGAACTAAGTTTTAGTGATACAAGGTTTATTTCACATGAACAGCACTTAGATTTAACTAAAAGGTGCAACCCTCAAAAAGGTGATTTGCTGCTAACTAAGGTTGGTACTACTGGTATTCCTATTTTAATAAATACAGATACAGAGTTTAGTATCTTTGTAAGTGTTGCTTTAGTTAAGTTCCCTAAAGAAGAGATAGATGGCGAATATTTATCTTTATTAGTGAAATCTCCTTTAGTGAAAACTCAATCAGAAGAGGGGACACAAGGTGTAGGTAATAAAAACCTAGTTTTGAAAACTATCTCGAGTTTTCTATTGGTTTTTCCATCGCTGAATGAACAAAAGCGCATTGTCGCTAAAGTAGATGAATTAATGGCACTCTGCGACCAACTTAAAGCCCGTTTAACCGACGCACAAACCACTAAACTTCACCTAACCGATGCCATAGTCGAACAGGCGCTTTAGCTATGGCGTATAACAAACCTTGGCTTGGCTTTGATGAACAGCTTGCTAAGTTACAGCAACGCGGCTTGATTGTGACCGATAAAGCCGCAGCGCTGAATTACATTGAGCGCATAGGCTACTATCGCTTAAGTGGTTACTGGTACTCTTTTAGAGATCGTTCGGGTAAGGTATGCGAGTTAATTTATAAGGGCAATAAAGCGCAAAAAACCAAAGAAACCACACTCCCTTTCGAAACCTTTAAAGCGGGTAGCTGTTTTACAGATGCGGTTGAATTGTATGTATTTGATAAACGGCTACGTATGCTTGCGATGGATGCGTTAGAGCGTATAGAAGTTGCCCTTAGAGTGGATATATCGCATACACTTGGCGAGAAAGATTCCTTTGCCTATTTAAAGCCTAATTGTTTATTTCCTGATTTTAGCCAAGTACTTGATGGGCGCAAAGGTGTAACAAAACATCACGAATGGCTTGGTGGTCACGCTAAACTAATAAGCCGCTCAAAAGAAGAATTTGTTAAGCATAATAAAGCGAAGTATGGGCTACCTTTACCTATCTGGGTTGCCTGTGAGGTCTGGGATTTTGGTACTATGTCGCGCTTATTTGATGGAATGCTAGAGGCCGACCAAGACGCTATAGCAAACCGTTATGGTGTAAGTAATGGCCGGATATTTGCCTCTTGGCTAAGAAGTCTTAATTACTTACGTAATGTGTGCGCGCACCACAGCCGATTATGGAACCGCAATATGACGGATCAACCAAAGTTGCCTGCTAAAGCGGAGCACCCTTGGGTTAATGACTACATTACGAATACACACGCCCAAGCTCGTTGTTATTTATTACTTCGTATCTGCTTAGTATTAATGAAACGAATAAACCCTAACTCAAGTTGGCCAGAGCGAGTAAAAGAGCACTTAGAGTCATTTCCAAACTTAGAACATTTGAAGTTAAACTTAGTAGGAATGGGCGCGCCAGTTAATTGGCGAAATGATTGGCAATAATATTACAGGCATAAAAAAACCCCTAAGCAGTTGTTACTTTCGTAACATTACCGATAGGGGCCGTGTTGCTAATAATACTAACGCAAAGGCACAAAAAAGCAAATATATTTGGTGCTTTACTCACGGCTAG
>NZ_AUTO01000047.1:0-2479 GCF_000498055.1 Pseudoalteromonas sp. TB51 | reverse complement strand
AACAGGGTTGAGCGGTAATCATCGTCTAGCCCTGCCATTTTCTTTTTCCTCGCCATACTAGCTGACTTAGATGTATCTTGTTTAAAAAGCGCCATGGCTATCTTTCGCATTACATTAAACATTAATGGCCCTTGAAGTTTGCGTATTCTCGATTCATCTTCTCTGAAGTTCATATCAAGCATCCAATGCATGCTTTCAACCTGCCAGTGACTGCGTACCGCATTGAGTGCTTGCGCTGCATTTAAGTCTAATGAACTTATATACCAGCGTGTTTCAGTGGTATCCGACCCTGCCGACTTATCATGAACTTCAGCCCTGACCTTAATAATACTCGTTAAGCCAGGCCAACGATAATCCTTGCCTAACCAGCTTTTATCTATAAGTAACTGCTGGCATGTACGTGTTTCAACACGCCCATGTCCTGAGCTTATTTCGGTATATTCATCACAATTATGCTGAGTTAACCTTTCACGCTCGCACTTGTGCCACCACGCTTCTAGTTCCTTTTGCATGCCTGAATGATTACCTTTAAGTGCAAGAATATAATCTGCTTTTTGTTGGATGATTTGTTTTGCTATTTCTTGTTGGCATCCCATCGCATCTAACGTAATGATACTGTTTTCAATATCGAGCAGGGTGAGTAATTCTGGTATTGCGGTGATTTCATTTGTTTTATTATCAACAGCCGTCTGCCCAAGCACTAACTGGTGTTGGCAACTCCATGCACTGACCGTGTGTAAGGCACTTTTTCTGTCTTTTGTGGTAAATGAACGTCGTGCGGTTTTGCCATCGATAGCGATGATATCTGCACCTGTGGTTTCAATCAGTGATGATATCCAAGATTGAAATGCCCTTTCTATTTCATTTGCTTTTAACCGACACATGACGCGAGCAATCGTGTCATGTTTTGGAATTCCTGCGTTGAACGTACCGTATTTTTTTAACCAATCAAGCTTTAGGTGCCCAAAGTCTTCAATATCTTCCCATCCTTCTGCACCAGAGAGTACAGCGCTAATAGCAAGGAGAAGAATATCGATAAGTTCATGCTTTTTACAACGTTCAATGCGAGGATCTGTAATTGAATTAAAATGTTTCAGAAAAGTAGTGCTCATATTTATGCGACCAAGTAATTATTATGCCTTGATCTGATCACTACTTGCTCTATAAGTTCAATTTATAATGATCTTGCCGTGGTATAATTACGGGTGGGAGCTTCGCTGTATTGGTAACTATCCGTAAAATTAGGTAAACTACGTCTTCGTTTTTTAATAAATGTTGTAGTATTGATGACCACCCTCGGGTATGACGAACACGACGAATCTTATTTAGATGATGCATATGATGAATTTACTCCACCGCCACTTTATCGGTGTATTAATGCAGAGTCGAAATGGGACCCTCAAATAGATTTAGCACCAACTTTTTCTGTATTAACTGACTTTGAGCAGCAGATCACTGCTATGTGCGCAAAGCAAAAAGACCCACACGATAGATTAGAAGCCCTTCTTGATATTTTTTATAGCAAATGGCTATTTAGCGCCTCTGGGCTAAAAGTGCCAGAGCATAAAATAAATAGCTTAAGCTATACACTCACTATGCGCAGCGGCTCTATAACCACATTAGGTATTTTATTGAGCCATTTGCTTGAGCAAGCGCAATTAGATGCCAGTGTGTGTATTAATCAGGGAGATATTAGCGTGCATGTCGCAATAAGTGATGAAGAAGGCTACATTATTGAGCCTAGCAGTGGGCAACAGAGCTGGTACATCATTCCTGAAAATGCGGATGAAGAAAATGGCCAAGAGCAAGAGCCACTTGAGCTTATTTATAACGATGAAGTTTATAAATTGTTTTTAGCGCAGCAAAAATGGTCGTTTATTAGCGAAAATAAATTTGGCCACGCGCTGGTATGTGTTGAGTTGCTAATGGAGCTATTAGGCGATGATCCGTACGAGAGACGCGACAGAGGTTACTTACTCAATCAGTTAGATTGTCCTAAAATGGCACGCGATGATTTACAGTTTTTTATTGATGAGTGCCCGGACGATCCGGCAATTGAAATTATTCAGCATCAACTAGAAGAACTTGAAGATAATAATAAAACACACCATTAATAATAGGAACAAATATGGCTGATACTCACACTGCATTAATTACTAATGATGCTGTTGTACTGGGTTTGCTTGCTGTAATTTTAGGGTTCATTTTTAAAACCTCTAGCAGCGAAAACCCCAAACTAAAAGCATTTTATAAATATGTACCAGCATTATTGCTGTGTTACTTTTTACCTTCTTTACTCAATACGTTTGGCATTGTAGATGGACATAGTTCAAATATTTACTATGTTGCTTCGCGCTATTTGCTGCCAGCATGTTTAATCTTACTTACCATTAGTATTGATTTAAAAGCGATTATTAATTTAGGCCCCAAAGCGCTAATTATGTTTTTAGTGGGTACGCTGGGTATTGTGATTGGTGGG
>NZ_AUTO01000046.1:0-1499 GCF_000498055.1 Pseudoalteromonas sp. TB51 | reverse complement strand
TTATACCGAATCGTACCCCAAACCGACACAGGTGGTCAGGTAGAGAATACTAAGGCGCTTGAGAGAACTCGGGTGAAGGAACTAGGCAAAATCGTACCGTAACTTCGGGAGAAGGTACGCTCCTATCTGTGATGAGACTTGCTCTCTAAGCGGACGGGAGCCGCAGTGACCAGGTGGCTGGGACTGTTTATTAAAAACACAGCACTGTGCAAAATCGCAAGATGACGTATACGGTGTGACACCTGCCCGGTGCCGGAAGGTTAATTGATGGGGTTAGTTTTCGGACGAAGCTCTTGATCGAAGCCCCGGTAAACGGCGGCCGTAACTATAACGGTCCTAAGGTAGCGAAATTCCTTGTCGGGTAAGTTCCGACCTGCACGAATGGTGTAACCATGGCCACGCTGTCTCCACCCGAGACTCAGTGAAATTGAAATCGCAGTGAAGATGCTGTGTACCCGCGGCTAGACGGAAAGACCCCGTGAACCTTTACTACAGCTTGGCACTGAACATTGAACCTACATGTGTAGGATAGGTGGGAGACTTTGAAGCAGCGACGCTAGTTGTTGTGGAGTCGTCCTTGAAATACCACCCTTGTAGTTTTGATGTTCTAACGTTGGCCCCTGAATCGGGGTTACGGACAGTGCCTGGTGGGTAGTTTGACTGGGGCGGTCTCCTCCCAAAGAGTAACGGAGGAGCACGAAGGTTGGCTAAGTACGGTCGGACATCGTACGGTTAGTGTAATGGTAGAAGCCAGCTTAACTGCGAGACAGACACGTCGAGCAGGTACGAAAGTAGGTCATAGTGATCCGGTGGTTCTGAATGGAAGGGCCATCGCTCAACGGATAAAAGGTACTCCGGGGATAACAGGCTGATACCGCCCAAGAGTTCATATCGACGGCGGTGTTTGGCACCTCGATGTCGGCTCATCACATCCTGGGGCTGAAGTCGGTCCCAAGGGTATGGCTGTTCGCCATTTAAAGTGGTACGCGAGCTGGGTTTAGAACGTCGTGAGACAGTTCGGTCCCTATCTGCCGTGGGCGTTTGAGAATTGAGAGGGGTTGCTCCTAGTACGAGAGGACCGGAGTGAACGAACCGCTGGTGTTCGGGTTGTCATGCCAATGGCATTGCCCGGTAGCTACGTTCGGAACTGATAAGCGCTGAAAGCATCTAAGCGCGAAGCAGGCCTCGAGATGATTTCTCACTAGACTTTTAAAGTCTCTGAAGGGCCGTTGAAGACTACAACGTTGATAGGCAAGATGTGGAAGTGGTGTGAGCCATTAAGCTAACTTGTACTAATTACCCGTGAGGCTTAACCATACAACGCCAAACGCGTTTTGTGACAGAAACAAGCGACAGAAGTTAATAGCTAAAGTAGATAAATACTTAGACTTAAAAAATATTATCAGAATTTTCCAAATTTATGAGGTGACTCTTAGCGCGTAGCGTTAACATTGAGGCACCTTGCGGAAAGGAAAAAGAAGCACTACGTGCTTGTCATT
>NZ_AUTO01000045.1:0-1904 GCF_000498055.1 Pseudoalteromonas sp. TB51 | reverse complement strand
CCCGCCGCTTTAATCGTATCTTTAGGAAAAATATGCTCGCGATCCCACTTTGCTGCATGTGGAGCAAGTTCTGATTCTGCAAATTGGCGTGCAGTTTCTGCAAAGGCTTGTTGATCTTCTGATAAGTTAAAGTCCATGGTAGACCTCTTTAATTGTGTTGTTAGTGTGTCCCATTAGGGTAAATGAGTGAAGAGCGGCAAAGGCTGATGTGTGTGTTCTAGTTGCTTGTCAGCGAGTTTAGCCTTTGCGCCCTTCTTTATTATTATTTTTGAGTGTGTTTATTTTAAATTAATGCTCATGTTTGGACCTGAAGCGATGTCGTCTTCAAACCAACGTGAAGTAATGGTTTTAGTTTCTGTGTAAAAACGTATACCTTGCTTACCATAGGTGTGCGTATCGCCGTAAAACGAGCCTTTCCAACCCGTAAACGAGAAAAACGGCAGCGGCACCGGAATAGGCACATTAATACCCACTTGGCCTACTTCAATTTCATGTTGAAATTTACGAGCCGCAGCGCCACTTGAGGTAAATAACGAGGTACCGTTGCCGTACGGGCTTTCGTTAATAAGGGCAATTGCCTCATCAAGCGTATCTACAAACATACAGGCAAGCACAGGGCCAAAGATTTCTTCTTTGTATAAATCCATCTCTTTTGTCACATCGGTAAATAGAGTTGGGCCAACCCAGTTACCTTGATCAAAGCCCTCTACTGTGTAGTTTGAGCCATCAATTAAACAGGTGGCGCCTTGCTCTTTACCGCTTGCTATAAGCGATAAAATACGCTCTTTTGCTGCTTTTGATGTTTGTGGGCCGTAGGCTGCGTCTTTGTCATCCCACACGCCTGGGCGTACGGTTTCAAAGCCTGCTTTTATTTCATCTACCCACTCACTTGCTTGGCCTACAAACACAGCCACCGAAATACCCATACAACGCTGGCCTGCTGCACCAACCGATGCGCCAACTAGGTTATTTACCACGTGCGATTTACTCGCATCTGGCATAATAACCATGTGATTTTTAGCACCCACACACGCTTGTACGCGCTTAAGGTTTTGTGTGCCTTTAGAATAAATGTATGCACCTACACCACACGAGCCCACAAACGAAATTGCACGTACGGCTTTGTCTTCTAATAAGCGGTCTACTTGCGGTTTTGTACCATGAACCACTTGTAATACGCCTTTTGGTGCGCCGGCTTCAATAAATAGCTCAGCTAAACGCATTGGAGTGAGCGGGTCTTGCTCAGAGGGTTTTAAAATAAAGGTGTTACCACATACAATAGCTAGCGGAAACATCCAAAGTGGGATCATCGCCGGAAAGTTAAACGGCGTAATGCCTGCACATACGCCAAGGGGCTGCATGTAAGAATAGGTATCGATTTTACGGGCAACATTTTCCATTGTTTCGCCCATCATTAGTGACGGTGCGTTAGCTGCTTGTTCTACTACTTCAATACCGCGCCATACATCGCCTTTTGCATCTTCAAACGTTTTACCTAGTTCGTGGCAAATAATGGTTGCAAGCTCATCGTGGTGCTCTTTTAACAGCGCCGCGTATTTCATCATAATGCGGGCACGCTCGGTAATGGGCACATCTTTCCATGTTTTAAATGTTTCTGAGGCCGAGGCAATCGCTGCATCCATTTCTGAGTCGGTAGTGCATGGAACTTGCGCAAGTACTTCTTGGTTTGCTGGGTTAATTACATCAATAAGCTCGTTTGAAGCCGACTGAACAAATTCGCCATTTATGAGTAGTGGAACTTGGTGCATGGGTAAATCCTGTTGTTAGTGTGTTCTTTTAAAAAATGGCACCGTTTTGTTATTAGTATGAGTACGGTGCATTTTAGTTGCTGTTAGTTAATTAACTTTTTTGTTAGTAAGCCTCTACAGCCATGGCTACAGCTT
>NZ_AUTO01000044.1:0-5808 GCF_000498055.1 Pseudoalteromonas sp. TB51 | reverse complement strand
TTCGCTATTTAGTTGTTCTAAATGAGAATTTTTTAACGCAGATAGCGACACATTTAGCCCCTGAAAATGATTAAGTATTAATGTGGGTTAGTATTATTACTTAAATAACGCCTTAAGCGCCGCTTTATTTTTTACAATATGCGCATTAATAGTGTTAACTTCTTCTAAAGTAATCGTTTTTTTGCTCATCATAAAATGCACATTATTTACGTGAATAGGCGCTACTTGCTCAACGGGTAAAATAGCCGTGTATTTTTTAGCAAAATGGTGCGCCACTAACGAATCGTCTACTACAAAATCTACCCGCTTTTTATTTAATAAAGCAAAGCGTTTATCGGCATCGCTGGTAAGTACTATTTGCTTGCTATATTTATCGCTTAACGCTTTAAACGTGTGCCCTAAAAAGCTGCCGCGATTAACGCCGGCTGTTAAGCCCTTTTTAAATAACTGCTCTAACGAACTAATACTTGCTGAGCCAGCATGTTTATACAACAACATTACTTCTTCGCGATAAGGCAAACTAAAATGGGCATAAGCTTGGCGCTCGCGGGTTTTACTTGCTGCAAACATTAAATCTACACGGCCGTGTTTTAGCTCTTCTAAGGCGCGTAAGGAGTTAGGTAATAACGTAAAATTTATACAAAAAGGGGAGTCTTTAAAAATGGTTTTAATTATATCTATTTCAACACCCGTTAACGTATTGTTTTTTAGTACCACATACGGCGGCCAGTAGCGCTCGTTGGTGCCTACATTAATGGTTTTATCGCATGCTTGGGCTTTAGCGCTAAATAACCCCAAACACGTTACCCACACCAATAAAAACACACGCGTACAGCTCAAAACATTCATTCAAACAGCGCCTTAAGTGCCGCTTTATTTTTAGTTATATGCGCGTTAATAATTTTAACCTCATCAGGCGTAACTGTTCTTTTGCTCAGCATTAAGTGTATTTGGTCTTTATTAATAGCGGGTATGGTAGGCGCCTTCATTAAGCTGTTACCACGCTTACTTAAATAATTGCCTACTAGCTCGTCTTCTATTGCGTAATCTATACGCTGTTTATTAAGCATTTCAAAGCGCTTACTGGTTGCGCTGGTGTATTCTATTTGTTTTTTATGGCTTTTTTTATACTGCTCAAACTCTTCGCCATAATAACTACCAAAGTTAGCGCCTATGGTTAAACCTTGGTTAAAAATATCAGCCAAGTTTTTAACCGTATGCTGATTGTTTTTGTTTTTGTTTTCGTATAAACGCATTACCTCGGTGCGGTAGGCCTTTGTATAATGAGCATATTTAGCACGCTCACTGGTGTAACTTGCCGCCCAGCCTATGTCTATTCGGCCATGGCGCAGCTCGGTAAAAGCCCGTTTAGAATTAGGCAGCATTTTTATTTCAAAACAAAAAGGCGAGTCTTTAAAAATAACAGTTAACGCATCCACCTCTTTACCCTGTAACTGGCCGCTAATGCCCATTACATACGGCGGCCAAAAAGCATCATGCGCGCCAACGCTAAGCGTTCTTTCGCAGGCAAACACACCCCAAGAGGTACTAAACAACACACACAATAATAAGGTTATTAATTTATTCATTAAGACTCTGAGGTAAGCTTTTTTTGTACGTTATTAAAACAGTATAACCTAGCAAAATAATATAATGGTGAAGGAATCATTAAAGTTGTAAAAAAATGTATCTAAAAAGGAGAGGGTTAAGGCTTTAAGGAGATAATTATTGCTAAATTCAATACAAACAGCGTATTAAGCTAAAAAAACCTACTTATAAGTTCTTTAATTTATCAGCTTGTTCCTGTAGATTAAACAAGTATGAATGCAGCATTAACGTTGCAAACTCGCAAAGCCAAGGAGCGGTATAAGCAGTGCCCAATACCACACTAAATTATTATAACCAAAACGCACAAACCTTTAGCGACTCAACACTTAATGTTGATATGTCGGCGCTTTACCGTGAGTTTTTACCTTATGTTGTCCAAAATGGCTATGTGCTAGATGCAGGTTGTGGCTCAGCTCGCGATGCCACCTATTTTAAAGGCCAAGGTTTTAATGTGTCGGCTTTTGATGCAAGCCCTGCACTTGCAGAGCTTGCAAGCAGTTACTTACAACAACCAGTCGAGGTTAAAACCTTTCAAGAGCTTGAGTGTGTTAATAAATACGACGGTATTTGGTGCTGCGCTAGTTTGTTACATGTGCCAAAAGCCGAACTACCGCAGGTATTTTTAAAGCTACAAAATGCGCTTAAACCCAATGGCGTTTTATATGTATCGTTTAAATATGGCGATACAGAGCGTGTTCATAACGGCCGTGAATTTACCGATTTAACCGAGCAGTTATTAAGTAGTTTGCTAAATCAACACACGCAATTAAGCATAATTAAGCACTGGCAAAGTGTTGATCAGCGCCCAGGGCGCGAAAGCGAAGTGTGGCTAAATGCCATAATAAAGGCTGCTCCCATTTTATGATCAGCGCAATGCAGCAACAGCTCGACTTTATAGCATACATACAACGTATGCTGGTTGAGGGCGATTTTAGCGCTACCTACAAGTTTGCACTTTTACACGCCATTGCCGATGTATGCGTAGAGCAACCGCTGTTATCTGAGCAAAGTGAATTAGTAATAGAGCTACCAACCCTTGCCGATAAACTCATTACTTTATACTGGCACCATGCAATGCCGTTTTCGTCTGAGCACACCGGCGAAAGCGCTTTACTTAAGCAAAATACAGGCGCGCAATCAAAAGTAATTAGCGTATTGTTTGAATGCCAACAAAACAACATACGTAACTTTCGCCAGCTTAAGCAAAGCCCGTTTTATAAGCCCACGTTTAATGCTGCTATGGCAACACTAAAAACAGGGCCGCTTTGGCGCTTACAAATTCTCGCCAAACAAGAAGAATGCCTTTTGTACCCGCACACAAACAGCACTCAATTTATTACGTTAAATGCAGGCATTGCTAGCTGCTTTAGACGCTTTTACGACCTAGTTGTGTACTTGGCTAAAAATGCGTGGCTGCAAAAAATTCAAAGTATAAAGCACAACCAAGCCCTTATTGGCCCGCAAAGCCAACTGCAAGAGTTTTTATTTGGGGTAGACCGTAATGCACTTACCAAGGCAAAGCCTGTTTTAGTAGAGCTGCAATCAAACACCTGTTTTTATTGCCAAAAGCCAATGAAAAACGATGTTGAGGTTGATCACTTTATACCGTTTGCCCGCTATGCAAACGATCTTGGCCATAATTTTGTGGCCGCGCACCGTACATGTAATAACAACAAACGCGACTTTTTAGCCGCACAGCAGCACCGTGAACGCTGGCAAAACCAAAACTTGGTTGTTAACAGCCAAACTATTAGTAATGAGCTAAGTGCTTATTTTCATTGCGATGCCGATAAGTCTCTCGCTGTAAGTAATTGGGCTTACCAAGTAGCGCAAGCAAACAGCGCTAAATTATGGATTGCTAATAAAGACCATTTCGAACAAGCAAAACCAACCGCAGAATTGTTTACGTTTCCAAATGCACCACAGCCTGAGCTAAATCAAGTTGCTGAACCTGCCATTAGTTTAAAATCAAATGATGAAGCATTAAAACTACCGTACTTCCCTAATATTAAAATAGCCTGTGGGCATTTTAAAACTGGCGATAGCAGCGATGTTGAATATTTAGACGCGCCACTTGGCGCGGGCAAGCTGGACCCAAACGTACACTTTTTAGCACGTGCTTCGGGCAACTCTATGAACGGCGGTAAACACCCAATACTTGATGGTGATTTATTGTTACTTGAGCTTATAACTTCCGATAGAGCCGGATCGCTTCGTGGCCAAATAGTCGCGATAGAGCGAGATGATATAAGCGGAGATGGCCAGTATTTACTGCGCAAAGTTAATAAATTACCAAACGGGCAATATGAGCTAATCGCTCAAAACCCTGATTACGAGGTAATGATTGCAGATGAAAGCATGCGAACGTTCGCACGCTTTAAACAAGTGGTTTTGTAGTCGCGATTTTATATCGCGTTTTAACGTGTAGACGTGCAGCTTGCTGGCGTTAAAGGCGAAGCTTTTTATATAGCTATTTTGCGTGAGAGCTTTAGGGATTTAATAACCTCTATTCGAGGTTTTTGCCAGATTGCTGGCGGCAACCAAAGGGTGAATACCGCCGTCCACCCTTTGGAATCCCACGGCGCCCCGGAGATCACACTGTATCTTCAACTTACGTTAATGATGTGAACGTAACCTGCGTAGATAGGCCATCCATGGCCAAGCTACGCTTTGTACAGCATCCATGCTGTAAATTACTCATCATTAACTCAATTTCAGGTGTGATCACGGGGAGTTGGAGTGTGTTGGTAGATTGGTGTTTATAGTTGAGGGAGAGTGCTTTGCTCATGCAAAACGGTTTAAGTGCGAAAAGTAAGTTATGGGCAATGCGGCTACTTTACTCTTTTTGGAAACAAGGCTGTGTTATTGCAGGATAACAAGCCTAATATCTAGTTATTTAATTACTTATTTACAAAGGTAATTATTGTGAAATTATCAGGAGATGAAATATACGTCGTTTTGGCGTGTTATAAACCACCAAAATGGTGATCAATAAGCTGTTAAATTCTAGGAGAACTTATGCAAATCAAAGGAAAATCAATTAGATCGGTTACCAAATTATTGGCAGTAGCCAAGGGCTGTGAAGAAATAAAGCTGGCTCATAAAATTTCGGGTGGTATTACAGAACAGCTTTCGGCCATTGGATTTGACAAAGCTCCAGCCGCAGGTGATTACCTTATTCCAGAGGTGGTCGGAAAAGTTACTGCGCTGAATGCTCATGGAAAAGAAATTGTACGGAGGGACTTACCTTTAGAGCCACAGCCCAGATCTTATCATCGAACTTGGAAAGACTGGCATGGGCAAGAGCATTCTGGCATTCAGACAAGAGATATAGATATGTATCCTAGAGAATACCAGCCCGCTTTTGAAGAAACTCTTCATGTAATCGAAGTCGGAGATGATATATATATTGCAACCGATAGTATGGAACTAAAAGATTCCAATGAATCTAGGAATATTCATCTTTCAAATTTAATGCTCGAGTGCTTTGGGAGCTTTGAAGTTTTAGACGCAAAAAATGAAAATATTATCAGTACTAAAGTTAAGCAATTACACTGGGATATTCTCCCACCAGGAGAATATCCTTGGGCAAAAGCAAAACCGCTAGTTGGAGAGGTCACTAAAAAGCTTAAGGACTCAGCGAAAGGTGTCGTGGAGGCTAGGATGCAAAAAATTACCAAGTACTGTCCCGATTTTCTTGCTACAGGCCGATCGGGCTTTAGCGGGTACTTTATTTATGGCTTCGCTGCGAAAGGCCTGTATGTCTTAGAAAGCATTCATCTGGATAACGCAACCTACATTTTTGGAGATAATTGGGATCAACTATCTAAGCTCACAAAAAACCAGATTATCAATGGTGAGGTAGACCATCAAAGAATTGTTCATGATAAAAAGTGGAGCAGAACAATTTGTAGTGTTTTGGCTGGGTAATTTAACAAAGCGGTGTAGAGATCAACTAATTTTGGATACAGTTCATCCCTCACTATTTTCTTGCTAATTGGGCATCACTAATGCCCGCTTATGCCTCTTATTAGCCAGCTATTAGTAATAAGATTGCTGTAAACCTATTAGTAAACTAAACCAATAACATTCAAACTATTGAATTTAAATCATCACCCAACCGCCAACTTCCCAGCCTCATGCCACATTTCACTTGGCATGGGGTGGGTCAATTCCCATGTTATATTCATTGGCTGGCTG
>NZ_AUTO01000043.1:0-4044 GCF_000498055.1 Pseudoalteromonas sp. TB51 | reverse complement strand
ATATGGCTGTACCAAAAGCCGTTAGTTGCGGCGTAAGGGTCTTTTACTGGGTCATCTACTTGGCCGTGGTGTATACGGTGATCGCTACTCCAGTGCAACGCACTGTTTTGCAAAGCAAATGCGCCACCAAGAGCAAAAATAAATTCTATTGCAGGGTGTACGTTATAGGCTTTATGCGCCCATAATCGGTGGTATCCGGCAGTGATAGAGAGGCCTGCGTAAAACATACAGCCTACAAATGCAATCCAATGCGCGCTGGTAAATCCGTAATTAATGCCGTACCAAGGTACAAGTGTGACAGCCGCCAAAAAGGTTAGGCTAAAAAATAGGACGTTTGTCCAAATAATCGGTGGTTTATTCATCGTTTTTACTCTCAGCGTACAACTGTAAGCTAAAATAGTGTTTCAATCTCTTGGCGTCAAGTATTAGACTAGACAATTCGGCTAATTATCATTAAAACTTCATATAAATTTACTCAGGGAGCTGTGGATGTCGGGTGTTAGAGCACAACAGAAACAAAAAACACGACAAGCCTTAATAGAGGCGGCATTTAATCAGCTTAGTGCTGATCATAGTTTTTCTAATTTAAGCTTACGCGAAGTTGCCCGCGAAGCAGGTATTGCCCCCACCTCTTTTTATCGCCACTTTAAAGATATGAACGAGCTAGGTTTAACCATGGTCGACGAAGCAGGCTTGACCCTTCGCCAGCTTATGCGCCAAGCCCGCAGACGTATAGCCAGTGGTGGTAGCGTAATAAATACCTCGGTTGTTACCTTTATGGAGTTTATTGATAACTCAAGCAACCAATTTAGATTACTGCTGCGAGAACGTTCAGGCACCTCAAAAGCCTTTAGAGCCGCCGTAGCGCGTGAGGTAAAGCACTTTATTTTAGAGCTTGCGCATTATTTAGAAAGCGAAACCAAGTGTGATTCAATTCATGCTTATATTCAGGCCGAAGCTATGGTAACACTGGTATTTAATGCCGGCGCTGAAGCACTTGATATAGAAGGTCAACAACGCGAAGAACTCATTGAGCGGGTTATTTGGCAGCTGCGTTATATTACCCGCGGTGCAGGTCATTATATTCGTGAAACAAATAATCAGGTTTAGCCTAAAAAATTAGCAATAAGTTAATCTAAGCACGCAAGTTTACTCAACACATTAATTTAAGCTAAAAAGTGTAGCTGTGTGATTTATAAAACCTGAATACGCTATTTTAAGGTATATAAATTTCTTTAATGTGGGGTTTTTATTCCTTTGTTTGGAATATTTATGCTTGCACCAACTGCTTTGTAATGTTAAAAATAGGCCTCACTGAACACACACACAAGAAACAAGATGCAAAATATTCGTTTAATTACACTAAAACTTAACCTCTTACTGCTATGGTCAGTGAGCGGGGATTAGTGTGTTTGCATCGAGTTAAACACTAAAAACCCCGCAATTGCGGGGTTTTTTATTATCTCGCGGCTGGGATAAATTGAAATTTGGGTAACAGAGGAATGAGGGGCAGTTATGCAAGACAAAGATAAAGTATGGATTTTTGATACCACCTTACGTGATGGCGAGCAGGCACTTAAAGCAAGCCTTACAGAAGACGATAAAATTCAGCTAGCGCATACTATTAGCCGCTTGAACGTGGATGTGATGGAAGTGGGTTTTCCGGTTTCGAGCCCTGCTGATTTTCGCTCGGTGCAACGTATTGCAACCGAGGTTAAAGGCCCAATTATTTGTGGTTTAGCACGTTCAGTAGCAAAAGACATTGAAGCCTGTGGTGAGGCACTTCGCACAGCACAGCAAAGCCGTATTCATACTTTTATTGCCACAAGCCCTTTGCACCTTGAACACAAATTACGTATGAGCCTAGACGATGCAGCGGCCATGGCGGTTAAATCAATTAAATTAGCGCGTAACTACACTGATGATGTTGAGTTTTCGTGTGAAGATGCAGGGCGTACGCCGCACTGGGATTTATGTAAAATTGTTGAGCAGGCAATTAACGCCGGTGCCTCTACTATTAATTTACCTGATACCGTTGGCTTTGTAACGCCAGACGAATACGCCGCAATGATCCGCCATTTAATGAATAACGTGCCGAATATAGATAAAGCGCGTTTAAGTGTACATTGTCATAACGATTTAGGTTTAGCTGTAGCTAACTCGGTAGCCGCGGTACAAGCAGGTGCTCGCCAAATTGAGTGTACAATAAATGGTATTGGTGAGCGTGCGGGTAACTGCTCGCTTGAAGAAGTGGCGATGATCATGAAAATGCGCAAAGACCACTTAAACGTTCACACCGATATTAAAAGCGAAGAAATTTATCGCGCATCTCGCCAAGTGGCAAAAATATGCAATATGCCGGTACAGCCAAATAAAGCGATTGTGGGCGAAAACGCCTTTGCACATAGCTCGGGCATTCACCAAGATGGCGTATTAAAAGCGCAAAATACTTATGAGATTATGTCGCCAGAAAGCGTCGGTGTGCCAAATAACCAATTAAATATGACCTCGCGTTCGGGTCGTCATGTTATTGAGCACCGCTTAGAAGAGTTAGGTTATCAAAAAGCTGACTACGATATGGACAGCTTATACGAGAGCTTTTTAGCGTTAGCTGATCAAAAAGGCACCGTATACGATTACGACCTTGAAGCCATGATTTACTTTAATCAAATTAACGACAAAGACGAAAAATACCAATTAGAGTTTGTAAACTCAGCGTCTAACTCACAGTCGGTAGCCAGCTCTACCATTGGGATGTTAATTGATGGCGAAGCAAAACAAGAAGCTGCTACAGGTAATGGCCCTGTTGAAGCCTCATTTGCGGCTATTGAGCGCTTAACCGGTATGAGCGTTGAAATGATTGAATACAATTTAGAAGCCACTGGTCAAGGCGCAAGTTCGCTTGGTCAAGTAAACATTATTGCTAAATACGATGGTCGCCCTTATCACGGTGCGGGTATTGCTGCGGATGTGGTAGAGGCGTCGGTACGCGCCATGATCCGTGTTTACAACTTAATTTATCGTGCACAAAAAGTGTCTGATTTAAAACAACAAAGGAAAGCAGGATGAGTAAAACAAACTACAGCGTTGCCGTATTAGCAGGCGACGGTATTGGCCCAGAAGTAATGGCAGCAGCAGAGCAAGTACTTGATGCTGTAAGCAATAAGTTTGGTTTTACCCTGAACCGTCAGCATCATGCTATTGGTGGCGCAGCCATAGACGAATTTGGTGAAGCATTACCACCAAAAACGCTAAGCGCGTGTGAAAACGCCGATGCCATTTTATTTGGCTCAGTAGGTGGCCCAAAATGGGAAAACCTACCCCCTAACGAGCAACCTGAGCGTGCATCGCTTTTACCGCTTCGTAAGCACTTTGGTTTGTTTTGTAACTTACGCCCAGCACAGCTTTTACCGGCGCTTAGCGCAGCATCGCCATTACGTGCAGATATTAGCGAAAAAGGCTTTGATATTTTATGTGTACGCGAGCTTACAGGCGGCATTTACTTTGGTGAAAAAGGCCGGAGTGGCGAAGGTGCTGAAGAAGCCGCATTTGATACACAAACTTACTCGCGTAAAGAAATTGAACGCATTGCCCGCTTTGCCTTTGAGGCAGCAAAATTACGTAGTAACCATGTAACCTCGGTTGATAAAGCAAACGTGCTTGCATCAAGCGTATTATGGCGTGAAGTCGTTACCGAAGTAAGCAAAGACTACCCAGAAGTAAGCCTAGATTACATATACGTAGATAACGCAGCTATGCAATTAGTTAAACAGCCTAGCCAGTTTGACGTGCTACTTTGCGATAACTTATTTGGTGATATTTTGTCAGATGAGTGTGCAATGATCACAGGCTCAATGGGCTTATTACCATCGGCAAGCTTGAATCAATCGGGCTTTGGTTTATACGAACCAGCCGGTGGCTCCGCTCCTGATATTGCAGGCAAAGGCGTTGCAAACCCGATTGCACAAATTTTAAGTGCTGCACTTATGCTACGTTACTCATTAGGGCAAGACGAAGCTGCGCGCACCATTGAAAAAGCCGTAG
>NZ_AUTO01000042.1:0-28728 GCF_000498055.1 Pseudoalteromonas sp. TB51 | reverse complement strand
CCGTCTTCGGTATTAAACGATACTTCGCGTTTGTAGTCGGTACCCGCACGCAGGCCTGCGCTGTCGAGTACGTTTTCGAGCATTAGTTCACCCCAATTACCTTGGGTCTTTTTTTGCCCTTGTAAGGCATTACTAAGTTTATCGGCTTGCTCGGTAATAGCTTGGCTTTTAGCTTGCAAGTGCAGTAGCTCAGTTTTAAGGGCTGCACGTTGTTTTAAGTCTTCAACGTGAATCGATTCCATTTTATCTCTAAAGCCTTTTAGCTCCCCTTGAACTGGCTTTAATAGTTGCTCAATGCTTTCTTGATTTAGGGTTTTAAAGCTTTGCGATTTTTCTTCTAAAATTTTATTAGCTAGGTTTTCAAACTCTTTTTTAAGCACATTTTTGCTTTGCTCTATTTGTGCAAGCTGCTCGGTAAAGTTTTGCTGCTTTTGCTCAAGCGTAGTTCGCATATTATTAAGCTCAATATCGCGCTGGTTATATTGCTCTCGCAAGGCACTAAGTTCGCCTTCGGCTTTACGCCAAAAATGGTTGTATTGAACACTTTGTTTTTCTTGCTCGCTAAAGCGAGTTTTATAATGCTGCGCTTCATCGCGTTGCTCTTGATGTGATTGCTCGAGCAGCTCGTGCTCATCAAATAAGGCTGTGTATTGCAGCTGTTTATTGTCGTACTGGTTTTGTAATAACGATAACTGTTGCTGTTGCTCGCTAATGTGTTGTTTTAATTTATTACGAGAAGGGAGCGACACTAGGCCATATAGTACGAGCCCTGTTGCAAGCCCTGCGCTGGCACTTAACCAATCTATATGCGTTAATAGCTGAGTAAACATAAAATAAACTTATAAAATTTAGAGACATGCCATCATAACGAATAAAGGTAGTGGGGGGTAGGGGCGTAACATTTACTAAAGGCATAAAAAAAGCCAGCTAAAAGGGCTGGCTCAATCATTACTAAATTTAGTAACAAATCAGGGAAATCAACATGAAGCTTGTGATAACTGCAATTAATCAACAAGCGTAATAGTAGACGCCACTCATTAAATTAAGTTCACATAAAAATATAAATAATTATAAAAACTAAAATGTGGGCATAAAAAAAGCCAGCTTAAAAGGAGCTGGCTCAATCATTACTAAAATTAGTAATTAAACGGGGTAAATCAACATGAAGCTTGTGTTAACTGCAATTAATCAACAAGCATAATAGTAGACGCCGCACACTAAATTAAGTTCACATAAAAATATAAATAATTTAAAAATTAAAATGTGGGCATAAAAAAAGCCAGCTTAAAAGGAGCTGGCTCAATCATTACTAAATTTAGTAACCAATCAGGGAAATCAACATGAAGCTTGTGATAACTGCAATTATTCAACAAGCATAATAGTAGACGCGCCCTTTTAAATTTAGTTCAAACAATTTATAAAAAATGTATTTTAAGGTGTTAAATACAGGCATAAAAAAAGCCAGCTAAAAGGGCTGGCTCAATCATTACTAAATTTAGTAACCAATAAGGGAAATCAACATGAAGCTTGTGATAACTGCAATTATTCAACAAGCATTATAGTAGACGCGTGTTTTTAAATTTAGTTCAAACAATTTATAAAAAATGCAATTTAAGGTGTTAATTACAGGCATAAAAAAAGCCAGCTAAAAGGGCTGGCTCAATCATTACTAAATTTAGTAACCAAACAGGGAAATCAACATGAAGCTTGTGATAACTGCAATTATTCAACAAGCAATATAATAGACGCCGTTTGGTTAAATTAGTTCACATGCTAAGTAAAAAAATTAGCTTTTTATAAGTGATAACATTTGCTGCTCATCAAACGAAGTAAAGCTCATTGATTTATCGGTAAATAATGCATCAACAAGCGCTTGCTTATCTTGCTGCATTTTAAATACCTTTTGCTCTATTGAATTGCTCATAATTAATTTATAAACAAACACTGGATTTGTTTGGCCAATACGATAAGCACGATCGGTGGCTTGTTTTTCAACAGCAGGGTTCCACCATGGATCAAAGTGAATAACGGTATCGGCTTGAGTTAAGTTAAGCCCAGTACCACCTGCTTTTAAACTGATTAAAAACACCGAGGTTTTGCCACTGGTAAATTCGTCAATAACTTTGTCGCGATGACGCGTTTGCCCAGTTAGCATACTAAATTTGATATTTATATCGTTTAAACGCTCTGCAATTAAATCGAGCGCAGAGGTAAATTGACTAAAAATAATCACTTTACGACCAAGGCTTAGCATTAACGGTAAATGCGTAGTTAGCCATTCTAATTTTGCTGAACCTGCTTGTGTTTCTGGCTCAATTAATTTTGGATGACAACAAATTTGCCTTAGCTTTAGTAGCGCTTCTAAAAATGCGAGCTTACTTTTTTGTGCGCCTTGCTCAGCAAATAAGTCGATGAGCTTTTCTTCTAAGGCGCGCGTAATACCTTGATACATATCTTTTTGTTTAGGTTCAAACTCAAACTCTTTTAACAGCTCTGTTTTTTGTGGCAGCTCTTGAGCTACCTGCGCTTTTGTGCGGCGTAATATAAACGGCATAATAAGCGCTTTTAGTTGCTCAGCTCGCTCTGAGTCGGCTTCGCGCTCAATAGGTGTTTGAAAGTGCTGTTTAAAGTGGGCTTGCGAGCCAAGTAATGAAGGCATTGCAAAGTCGAGTAACGACTTAAGCTCAAACAAATTATTTTCGATAGGCGTACCGCTTAAACATAACTTAAAGTCGGCATTTAAACGCTTAACTAAGCGCGAGACTTGTGCAGTATCGTTTTTAATATATTGCGCTTCGTCTAAAATAATATTTTCAAAGTAAAGTGGCGAGTAGTAAGCAATATCACGCTTTAATAATGGGTAAGTAGTTAAAATACACTGCGCTTGCGCTAAATGTTGTAAAGGCTCATTACGTTGCGAGCCAAAAATAGTGGTTACCTTAAGGCTTTTAGCAAATTTGGTTATTTCGTTTTGCCAATTACTTACCAAACTTGTAGGGCACACTATAAGAGTAGGCCCCGCTTGCGGGCGATTAAAACTGCTGGCCAAAAAGGCAATAACTTGCAGCGTTTTACCAAGCCCCATGTCATCAGCTAGTATGCCGCCTAATTGGTGGCGCTTTAAAAAGCTAAGCCAATCAACGCCTTGTTGCTGGTATTCACGTAGTGTTACCGAGTCATTTAAACCGTGTAAGGGCACCACTGGCATTGCCTGCTCGGTGTTGTTTAACTCATCAAGATAACGCTCCAATGAGTCATCATGAAGGTCTATAGTAACTGCGGTATGCTTTACCAGCTCAGGTAAATAAGAAAGCGGGATATTAAATTCATCGCGTGTTTTAACAAATTCA
Source organism: Pseudoalteromonas sp. TB51 (assembly GCF_000498055.1). Classification (NCBI taxonomy): domain Bacteria; kingdom Pseudomonadati; phylum Pseudomonadota; class Gammaproteobacteria; order Alteromonadales; family Pseudoalteromonadaceae; genus Pseudoalteromonas; species Pseudoalteromonas sp. TB51. Next base: position 25,378 of record NZ_AUTO01000042.1, on the reverse strand, counting down.
AAACGTTGTTTAAATTCGGTCAGTAAATTAATGGCGGCTTTACTAATAACACCAAATTGACGCCCAACAGGATAGTAATAAAACAGCTCACTTTGACGATTTAACGATTGATACGTGGCATCATCGGTATTAAAAAGTACAGCGGCTTTGGCATCACTTAATTGCACTTTACAATGCATTTGGTGACCTGCAGCACGGTTTACATCGAGTGTAACGTGCCCTTGGGGGTCGGCTACATTTACTTTAGTTTGAGTTACCTGCCAGCCACGCTTTTTAAAGCCAGGGAATACTTCGTAAACAAGCCAATGTAAATGTATAGGTGATTGTTTATTAAATACAAACTCACTTTGTAAACCCCCTTTACAAAACTCAAAACCTAAATTTACTAACTCATTTGTTACTGTGTTTTCAAATGCACTATTTATTAAACTCACGGGTGCTGTTCCCGCTAAATAATTTTTATTTTTATATTTAAATAATAGCGAAACTTTAAGCCCTTGCTCATCCATAGTGGCTTTTAAAACAGCATTACCAAGTTGCTTAACATTGACTTGTTCGTTATTCGGATGCGGAATAACACCGGCCCCAAAATTGTCGGCAAGTTGTTTATAAATGCGATCAAAATTAGCATCGTGAAGTGCGGGAATTGATTGTAAATGTGCTATTTCGTCGGCGCTAAGCTGTGTTCTGATCCGGCCTACTTTAAAGTGATCGAGATCTAAATAAGCGGGCGGCGTGGTTTTTATCAATGCCCAATTTTTACTGTGTTCAAGCTCAATAATTAATTGCGATAACTCGTTTTGCTGCTGCCAATTAAAGTTAAGCGATTGCCCAGTTTGCGCTTTGATAGCCACACGAGAGCGTTGTAAAAATAAACGGTCGGTGGCAATTAATTGTTGTAGAGCGCTAAAGCCCCATTGACCTTTTAGCTCTAAATTACCCACTGCATTTTGCGAGCGAATCCAACTAAAGAGTCTAAAGTCACTTTCGAGCAAATCGTTTGGCGTTACAAAGCTATTTAATTGTTGCTCAGTTAAATTGCGCCCAAGCGTGTAATTATTTTTTTTGTCGTAATTGGCAATTTTTGGCGTTAAAAATACTTTATTGTTTTCAATGTCTAATACAAATAAAAGAACTTGCGAAGGAGCTTTAGCATCAACACTTTTAAGTGCTGTTAGTTCACTAAACCAATCGTTAATAAAGTAGTCTTCTCCGTATTCACCTGAGTGCTCTATTTTAAGTTTAAATAATACAGCGGCTAAGTGCCTACATTTGGTTTTAGCATTACAGGTACAATGCGTATCAACAGAGTAACCAGTAGGTACTTTACTGATCTCAATGCGTTGGTTAAATGCTGATCCGGTGTCGCCTTGTACCGTTGAATCAATAACAGCAAAATCACTGCTGTGCTCTAACCAACTAATTTGGCCGTTTTTATAATACTCTTTGCCTTTATCGAGCACGTTGGGCCTAAACAGCTTTTTTATAAAGCGCTCAGAAAGAGGGAACAAGGTTGCCTGCTCATTTTTTATTTCTTCAAAAATAGCCAGTAAATCATTTTTTGATAAGTTAGCAGACATGTCACTCTAAGTATTAAATTTTTAAAATAATTCTGCCAGTATATTCTTTAACTGCGCACAGCAAAAGCAATATTAACGCTATATAAACTGGTTGGAGCTGCTAGGTTAGTAAAAAATCGGTTTATACGTACTTTATGGCACTTTATATACCAAAGTTAGAATAGGTAAACAGCAAACACACATGTTACAAACAATTTATTAATAATGCAGGGGCTTTACAGATCAGTTTTTTACTAACAAATTCAGATCCAGCTTCAAATAGTAAGAAAAACTAAATTCAGTTAGTAAAAATGTGATCTTTAGAGCAAAAATGAGGGATTTATGGGTTATAAATAGCAAAAAAGATCAGGATTTTACTAAGTAAAAAGCCCATCAGATCAGAATTTAACTAACCTAACAGGCTTTTAAGATCACTATTTTACTAAGTAATACGGGCTAATTAAACGCGCTTAACAGCTTAGTAAGTTGTTCTAAGCGTTTGTCAGTCAACACTTTATTATCTATTTTAATAGATACGTCACCACTTTTTAAATTGCGTTGTACGTTTATAAAGTTGTTTTCAAATACAGCTTCACGTTTAGCAACCGCGCTAGGCTCGGTAGTTAAACGTTTAGTAATTGCCATTGCGCGCTTGTCGTCGCTTGTAATGGCGTTAATCTCATCGTCTGTATGTAATTCGCTAACTAGGGCATTAAACGCCTGCTCGTCGCGCTCCTTTGCACTAACAAGCTTTTTAGCGACTTCTCTGCCTACGTGATTAGCCGTTGGGTAAAGTGAAATTACATCAGCGGGGATTTGCTCGTACGCTTTAATGGCATCTGCAATTGCGGTGTGCGATACACCTTCAATAGCGGCAATTTCGCGATAAGAGCCTTTTTTACCTTGCTCAATAAGATCGTTTTTAGTTTGTTGATAAGCTTGCCCTAGCTCCCAAAGGCTTGGGGCTATGTACTGATCTGAAGATACAGCTAAAATTTTAGCGTCTTGATCGGTAAAATCAGGAGAGCTTAAAACTAAATAATCGGCATTACCTAAAATACATGCCTTTCGACGGCGTGAACCGGCAAGTACTAAGTTAGTATTTCCCTGATCCCAAAGTAAAGCAGGGTGTTGATTACGTCCATCTTCACTGATTGCAGGTAAAATATCAGAAACCGACTTTTCGTTTAATAGCGCTTGTACACGGCGATTTTTACCGTAAACCGTGGTGCTAGATTCAATATCTGCATGAGCAATAACTTTACACACTAAGGTTATTTCGCGTGTAGGGTCGCTTGGCGCTGGCATTCTTATTACATCACCAGCGCTTGCTTGCTCAAGTAATGCATCGAGGCTGCTATTGCCTACGGCAGTTGCAAATGGATCTAAGCGGGTGTCGTTTTTACGTTTTGTAGCCATTTTTATGTAACATCCTTACTTAGTGTTGTTAAGTGATGATTGGGTTGACTCCCAATTAGAACGAATAAGCATTTCTAATTCGTCCACAACATCTTTAATATTTTCTTGCGCGCGTAATAAAGACTCGCGACTTGCTAAACTATCCGATGCTTTTTGATCAAATATGGTATTAAAAGACGATGAACTAGCCGTAATTGCCGAGCTGTGATTAATTGGGTAGCTCATTACTTGGCGGCCAAACGCACTACGTACATCTTTAACAATATCGCGCTGTGAATGATTACCCTTAACGTAATTGGTCACTAAAAACTGCATAAAGTCCCAACCTTCATGACCAAGTGCCGCTACTGTGTGGTAAATCTCACCTAAACGCTTTAGATATTTATTGTTAGCATCAAAATCTACAGCTTCTGGATGAACCGGAATAAGCATCGCCGTAGAGGCCATTAAAGCATTATAAAACATAAAGTTAAGAGTAGGAGCTGTGTCGATTAAAATAATATCGAATTCGTCTTTAACCGGCTCAATAACCTTTTCTAAAAGCTTATGATAATGACGTGTTTGTTCGTAATTAGAGGTGTCTTTTAAAAGTGTTGCGGTCTCGTGTTCAAAGTAAAAGTCATCCATACCTGAGGGTAAAACACGAATATTTGGAATATGCGTAGTCACAAAAGCACTAGAAACAAACTCTGGCCAGGTTTCGCCTTCGTCTAAATCAATACAATCACGCATTAAGTCGCCTACCGTAACAGGGTCGTGATCGTTAGAAGGGAAAAAGCTAGAAGACGAACCTTGAGGATCTAAATCAATAATACCAATACGATAACGTTTGATATTAGTCGTGGCCAATGCAGCAGCAATATTAACCATACTGGTTGTTTTACCACAGCCACCTTTAAGTGAATTAATAACAATAACTTGGAGTTTATCGTTAGCAGTGCGGTGATCTGGCTGAATATCCATGATATCGGCCATCGCAAAAATATTAACTAACGTGTACGCATAGTGCCCATTTGCACCACGCTTAATATTTAAATCATCAAAGTCACCATTGTCATGACGACGTTTTAAGGTACGATTATTACACCCTAATAAATCTGCTGCCGCTTTTTGGGTGTAAGTTCTTAATTCTTTTTCTTCTGATTTAAGATGAGCGCGATAGTGTTGTATGCGTCCCTTTAAAGATTTTTCAGCAACTTCGGCTGTTGCTTTTAAAAGCCGGTAAGTACTTAGCGCGTTATTATTGATAGACATACTTTCTTCCTCAAAGTTAGGCAGTTAGTATAATGTCCATTCAAATAGCTGTAAACAACTATTTAAGGCGACATGCATTTTAATAACAAGACATTTAAAAATATTTTTACACCTTTAAGATTGCTTAGTATAAATAAAGAAGTTTAAAGGTGGTTAAATATATAAGGTAATAAAGGTTAAGGGTGTATAATGGCCATATAACTACATGATATTTATAAATAATGTTAAAAAAAGCAGATCACCTTTATACTTGGTTAAGATCAGATCTTTATCTACATGCAGATCAGCTTTTTACTAAGCCTTATTTAATTATTAGAGTTATGCACAACTTACTCAATAAGTTATGTACAAAATGACTGTGTGAGATCAGTTTTTTACCAAGTAAATTAGAAAGTTATACACTTAAGCTTACGAAGAGCAGGGCGTTTAATTGGTATAGATCTGATCTGTAGTAAGTACAGATCAGATCTATGCTAACTCGAAGTACTGTTATCCACAGCAGGTATTTATTTTACTAACGTTTGTCGTGTAAAAAGTTTAAAAATAGCGCTTTTAATGGACAAAAAATAAATTGAGTTAGTAAAAATTTAGCTTGAGAAGCTTATCTTAGTAAAATAGTGATCTGAAATTAAGCTTATCACTCCCTACTTAGTATAATTATGATCCGTTACGTTTATTTATACTCGGATCAGTTTTATACTAACTTAAACATTTAACTTTTGTTGCTTAATGTGTTGTTATTAGCTGTCGCAATAAAAAATGGAAATCAGAACAATGAGCCGAAAGGTCAACATCTCGGTAGATAACTTGCCCGATACACTTAGGGGCCAAATACACGGGGTGGAAAGTGCAATAGATAACGAAAGTTTAGCACTATTTACAGATAACAAAGATGTGCGAATTTCTATCGAAAATGCCGCTCATGGGTTACGTGCTTATTCAAACACGTTTAACCACTATGATTTATGGGGGCGTTTTGTACGTTCTGGGCATAAAAAATTGCCATTGGAAGAAGCACCTAAAAAAACAATTATTACGCGTAAAATATCCGAAAAAGTAGATGGTATTTTATATGACGGCGAAATAAAAATTACACCGGCCGTTGTAAGCACGCGTAAAGATGGCGAAGACGTAGAATATTTAGTGTGGCCATCGGATAGAGAAGAAAAAGTTGAGCGCGCATTAATTCGCCTTGCATCGAAAGGTAAAATCGTAAAAATCAATTTTAAGTCCGGTATTCAATATGCCGTGGTTTTTTCGATGAACGAATTAGCCCAAGAACTTAAAGCGGTTGGCCAATCAATGCCATACCCACAAATTAAAGAATCATTAGAAGCACTTCAAGGTTCTAAACTTTCATTTAAATACTCGGCTACTGATACTAAAAATACAGATATTGATGACTCTTTTTATGAGTCAAATATGAACTTTTTATCATCTCTTCATTTTAGTGGTAAAAAAGGCCAAGGTGGCAACGTAAAATGTGTTGCATGTTTAAATGCATTTGTTCATAACATGATTGATAACCTTGAATACAAAGGGTATTACTTTAACAGTGCGCAAGAGCTAAAACGTGGTTTATCGCGTTGGATGATGCTGCGTTTATACCACCTTTGGCGTTATGCCGCGCCTGGTAAAACGTATCATTTTAGATTGCTATCTATTATGGAAAAATACGGCTCTATTTATTCAAGCGACGATATCACAGAAAACAAATTAAAAGCATTACGCCGTGATATGACCACAACAATGAAAGACTTGATTGAGAAAGGGGCTATTTCGGAATACAGCATTACTAATGTAAAAGATGATAAAACCGGTAATATTATTGATTACACCTATGAAATGCATCCTTCTGATCAGTTTTGTGATGAGATACTCACGCTCAACAAGCACAATAAGCGTATTGAGATTCAAGGTGGTAAACGAATTGTCGAAAACGCAGTTTTAATTGATGAAGATAAAATAGAAGAAATAGTCGAAAAATAACAATGGTTAAAATAATAGACTACTTACTAAAAAGGCCACACTATGTGGCCTTTTTAACATAATTATTTATCTACTTGTTCTAAATAAAGTCTATCCACTAAAAAGTCATATTCTTTTTTTCTCGGGTGAGACTCTGGTTTTTGATAATCAGGCAAAGTACCTAACTTAACATCGGGCTGTGGGTTAATTAAAATAAACGGCAATGCAGCACTTACGTGATACCTATTTTCTGCGGTATACCTAACATTAACTTGGGGGCTTACTCGGGTAGGGCGGCGAATTCTTAACTTTTCTTTTTCACCTAAACTAGCTACTCGCATTTGCTCTTGTGTAACAAGGGACTGCCATTTTTGTTGGTCGATCATTCTTGGATTTCTATAACCTGCGGATTTGTCGAGCATTTCAAGTGCGATTTTTTTAGTTAGAGTTTTAGTTGCATGCTTATGCATCCAAGTAAATCTCACTGAAAAAGGGGACTCACTTTGAAAATGAATTTTTCGATAGGCTGCAAGAGTGATTAAATTTGGAACCGCGTTATGAACAGCTTCAAATCGAGCATCGTTATTATCGATGGCCAAAACACACTCCTTAAAAGCAGCCTTAGCTTTATTAACTTGTTGTATTCTGCTAGTTAATGCTGCGACATCTGCATTTTTTAGAACCAAAAGCCCAGGATGACGCTTGAGTACTCTACTACTTAAACTTTCTTTTTTATAAATATCAGTATATGAGTTTAAAATTGCCCTATGAGCAATTTCGCCGGTTAATTTTTTTACAGGAATTGACTCGGGAATAATATTTTCATCAACACTATTTATATTTGGTAGCTGATAATACTCAGCCTTTGAATATTCACAGACACGTAATTCATCAATCAATAACGATGTTAATTCATTCATTAAATCAAACTGACTTCTTATTTGTACTTTAGAAACCATAACCACCCTAAGAACACATCTTACTTAAGTAATTACTAAGTTTAACCTTTTGCTTTGTTTTTTTAAAGTCAATACATTCTAATAAAGCTAAGACTACCTTTAAATGAAATTAAGTATGATGTGTTCTTTAACGCTGTTTACTTATACTTTTGAGCATTCGGTGCTTGAATATTTGCATATAACAGAAAGAATTAGTGAACCCAGGTGTAATCAATACACTTATGCGTATTTAAGCTATATGGAGAAATTTGTTGTAACGCAGGTAATTGCTAGGACTAATCATTCTTTTATATATTATAGCTGTGTAAAATTGTTATTTAGCTTTAAGTTTAAGGCCAGCAATCAATTTTTTGGTTCGCCACTTTAGATAGTGTTGGGCACTCATTGTATAATTGCTTATAAGTGATACTTGTAATGCAGCGCAAGACTCCTGTAACGGGGAAGGCTGTTCTGTGAAGATGAACTCTACTACAACTTAATATTGAAAGTAGTCGTTCATACACACTGTTTTTAGTAGCTCTAATTAGAGTGCTTGTATCGTCTAACAACCTGATCACAGTTGTACAGAATAAAGTGGACTTATTGCTATAGCCTTGCACAACCCCCGAGCCACATACCACACACTCAAAATAAGTTCTAGTCACCTGTTTGATTTAATCAAATTACCACTGTAAAGCTAAGATTACATTTAACCCACTTTAAGTATGATGTGTTCCTAGCGAAACTGTTAACTTTAAGGCTTTGAATTCAATTTGGTTTGGGATGGTTAAAAAAACGCCTTCATAAGTTTAACTTATTGTATTTAAATAAAAATAGTAAAATTAAAACACGCTTAAAACTAAGCCTGAGCAACCTTAAAATCACAAATAACCTTATATATATTTAACTCATAACAAATTAGTTGGTAAATAGTGAATATAGTCCTTGAACTTAGGGCCATGCATACGTTAATTTCTTTATATCAGGTAAAGTAGGAATGAGGAAAGAACATGCAATCGTGGAACCCAAATAGCTGGAGAGAACTGCCAATACTGCAGCAGCCACAGTACCCAGATCAAGAAGAACTGAAAACAGTAGAAAGCCAGTTAAAGAGTGCTCCGCCACTTGTTTTTGCAGAAGAAACAAGAAGCCTCTTTAAACAATTAGAAGATGTATGTGAAGGTCGTGCATTTTTACTTCAAGGTGGCGACTGTGCCGAATCATTTAGCGACTTTAATGCCGCTAATATTCGCGATACATTTAAAACCATTTTACAAATGGCTGTTGTTTTAACATACGGCGGTAAATGCCCAGTTGTTAAAATTGCACGTATGGCAGGCCAATACGCTAAACCACGCTCTGCAGATTTAGAAACTATTGACGGTGTATCTTTACCATCTTACCGTGGTGATATTGTAAATAGCTTTGAGTTTACAGAAGAAGCGCGTATTCCCGATCCACAACGTTTAATGAAGGCATACCACAACAGTGCAGCTACATTAAACTTACTTCGTGCATTTGCACAAGGTGGCTTAGCAGATTTACACCAAGTGAATCGCTGGAATATGGGCTTTGTAGCCGCTAATCCGCAAAAAGAGCGATTCCAACAGCTTGCTGACAAAATTCAAGACGCTCTTGAATTTATGGAAGTATGTGGCATTAATTCTACTATTGCGCCAAGCCTTAAAGAAACCGACTTATACACGTCTCACGAAGCGTTATTGCTAGGCTATGAAGAAGCACTAACTCGTCGCGATCACCTATCAGGTGACTGGTACGACTGTTCTGCGCACTTTGTGTGGATTGGTGAGCGTACGCGTCAATTAGATCATGCACACATTGAGTTTTTCAAAGGTATTAAAAACCCTATTGGTGTTAAAGTTGGTCCAGGAATGGACCCAGATGACCTAATTCGTTTAATTGATGCTGTAAACCCAGATAACATTCCGGGTCGTTTAACGCTAATTACACGTATGGGTGCCGACGTACTGCCAGAAAAACTTCCAGCACTTGTAAGACGCGTTCAGCAAGAAGGACGTAAAGTTATTTGGAGCTCGGATCCAATGCACGGTAACACTGAAAAAGCGACATCAGGCTATAAAACGCGTAGCTTTGATAATATCATGCGCGAAATTAGCCAGTTTTTTGCTGTACACAAAGCTGAAGGTTCATACGCAGGTGGTATCCACTTAGAAATGACTGGCCAGCACGTTACAGAGTGTACCGGTGGTGCATACGGTTTATCTGATGATGACCTAGCGCAACGTTACAAAACACAATGTGACCCGCGTCTAAATGCAGACCAAGTATTAGAAGTAGGCTTTTTAGTAGCTGACTTATTAAAAGACGCTCGTAAATAATAAATAAAAAATTAAAGCCGCATATAGCGGCTTTTTTTAGCAAAACAGTAAATTAGTTGGTTAGTACTTACGTCGCTCGAGGTTACTGTCTATTAAGATTTTTGCAGATATTTCCTCTACAGAATGATGGGTAGAATTAAAGTATGCAATTTTATGTCGCTTATAAAGCATTTCAACTTCACGCACTTCAATTCGGCATTGTCTTATTGATGCGTATTTAGAATTTGCCATACGACGATGCCTAATTGCAGCCAAACGCTCAGGGTCAATAGTTAACCCAAATAACTTATGTTTGTAAGGGAGTAAACATTTAGGTAGTCCCTCACTCTCTAAGTCGTCTTCAGTTATTGGGTAATTTGCAGCCTTAATGCCGTACTGTAGGGCTAAGTACAAGCTTGTTGGTGTTTTACCGCTTCTGCTAACACCTACTAAAATAATATCGGCTTCAGAAAAGTTTTTAATATTTCCGCCATCATCATTCATAAGGGCATAGTTAACCGCATCTATTCTAAAGTCATAACTTTTTTCATGAATAGAGTGGGTACGATGCATTTTTGGCACTGGCGCAACATTAAGCTCTTTTTCTATTTTTTCACTGTAAGTAGACAAAAAATCATACGCGATTGCATCGGCCGATTTAATAATTTCACTTAAGTTGTGATTTACGAAGGTAAAGAATACAAATGGCTTCTCACCTTCTTTTGCAGCAGTTGCGTTTATTAACGCTTTAATTTCATTTGCTTTTTCTTCTGTTTCTACAAAAGGAATAGTTTTATGATTAAATTCAACCGGAAACAACGACAAAGTCGCGTGACCAAACACTTCGGAGGTAATAGCAGTGCCGTCTGATATATAAAAAGCAGTTCTCATAGTTAACCTTTTTATTACGTTTAATCCCTAAAATGGCTTACTCACGGTTTACGTGAGGTCTAATGCCAGTGTAGAATGAAGGTGACCTTTATAAAAGGTTTTCTTTCTTAACTCTCACAGTTACAACTACAATTTGTTTTTTGGAGAAAGACCCGTGCAAGAATACGTTCTCTGGTATCAAGAGCTTGGTATGCAAGATGTTCCTCGTGTTGGCGGCAAAAATGCCTCACTGGGTGAAATGATTTCAAACCTCGCTAACGCAGGTGTACAGGTTCCGGGTGGTTTTGCCACTACAGCCGACGCTTTCAATGAGTTTTTAGAGCAATCTGGACTCAATGCAAAAATTCACGACATTTTAGATACGCTTGATGTTGATGATGTAAATACACTCGCTAAAGTCGGTGCCGATATCCGTCAATGGATTATCGATACCCCATTCCAACCTAACCTAGACCAAGCCATTCGCGACGCATACAGCCAACTTCATGGCGATACATCAGCCGATGTATCATTTGCAGTACGCTCATCAGCCACCGCTGAAGATATGCCAGATGCATCATTCGCAGGCCAACAAGAAACCTTCCTTAACGTTCGTGGTATCGACTCAGTAATGGTCGCTATTAAACACGTATTTGCTTCTTTATTTAACGACCGCGCCATATCGTACCGTGTTCACCAAGGTTACGATCATCGTGGTGTTGCACTATCTGCTGGTATTCAGCGTATGGTACGTTCAGATAAATCAGCATCAGGCGTTATGTTTAGTATTGATACAGAGTCTGGTTTTGAAGACGTTGTATTTGTTACTTCAAGCTACGGTTTAGGTGAAATGGTTGTACAGGGCGCAGTAAACCCTGATGAATTTTATGTTCATAAACCAACATTACAAAAAGGGTTGCCATCAGTAGTACGTCGTAATATTGGCTCAAAAGCCATTCAAATGATTTACTCAACAGATGAGGCACACGGCAAACAAGTAGAAATTGTTGACGTAGAGCCAAGCCTTTCAAACAAATTTTCAATTACAGATGAAGAAGTGCAAGAACTTGCAAAACAAGCTGTAATAATCGAAAAGCACTACGGTCGTCCTATGGACATCGAATGGGCAAAAGACGGAAACGATGGCAAATTGTACATAGTCCAAGCGCGCCCAGAAACCGTTCGCTCAAACGAAGATGCCAATATTATGGAGCGTTTTCAATTAAATGGCACAAGCAATGTAATTGCTGAAGGCCGCGCAATTGGTCATAAAATTGGTAGTGGTGTTGTTCGTGTACTTGATTCAATTAAAGAAATGGACCAAGTACAAGAAGGCGACATTTTAGTTACCGACATGACCGACCCAGATTGGGAACCTATCATGAAGCGCGCCGCGGCTATTGTTACAAACCGTGGTGGGCGTACGTGTCACGCAGCAATCATTGCCCGTGAACTCGGTATTCCTGCGGTAGTTGGCTGTGGTAACGCAACCGATTTAATTAAAGCAGGCCAAGAAGTAACGGTATCATGTGCTGAAGGCGATACAGGTTACATCTACGACGGTATTTTAGATTTTGAAATACTAACGTCGCGCGTTGATAAAATGCCAGAACTACCAATGAAAGTGATGATGAACGTAGGTAATCCAGACCGCGCGTTTGACTTTGCACGTTTACCACATGCAGGTGTTGGCCTTGCCCGTGTTGAATTTGTAATAAACCGCATGATTGGTGTTCACCCTAAAGCGCTATTAAATTTTGATGCACAATCACCTGCGTTACAAGCTGAAATTACCGACATTATTGCCGGATACGAATCGCCGGTAGAGTTTTATATCTCTAAATTAGTAGAAGGTATTTCAACGCTAGGCTGTGCCTTTGCACCAGAGCGTGTAATTGTGCGTATGTCTGATTTTAAATCAAACGAATATGCAAACTTAGTAGGTGGTGAGCAGTACGAACCTGAAGAAGAAAACCCAATGATTGGTTTTCGTGGTGCTGCACGTTATATCTCTGAAGACTTCCGTGATTGTTTTGCCCTTGAGTGTGAAGCAATTAAACGCGTAAGAAACACCATGGGTATGACCAACATTGAAATCATGATCCCATTCGTACGTACCCTTGAAGAAGGTAAACGTGTTATCGAATTACTAGAAGAGCATGGCCTTAAACGTGGTGAAAATGGTCTAAAAGTTATCATGATGTGCGAGCTTCCTTCAAATGCATTACTTGCCGATGAATTTTTAGAGATGTTCGATGGTTTTTCTATCGGCTCTAACGATTTAACTCAGCTAACACTTGGTCTTGACCGTGACTCAGGCCTAATCGCACATCTATTTGATGAGCGTAATCCTGCGATTAAAAAGCTACTTTCTATGGCAATTAAAACAGCTAAAGAAAAGGGCAAGTATGTAGGTATTTGTGGTCAAGGTCCTTCAGATCATGAAGACTTTGCAGCATGGTTAGTAGAGCAGGGCATTGATTCTGTTTCACTAAATCCAGATACAGTACTAGAAACATGGTTATACCTAGCAGACAAACTTGCTAAATAATCATCAGTACCCGTAACAAATAAAAATGCCAGCTATTAAGCTGGCATTTTTGTATGTGGCATAATTTAGCGTGCTAATTTTTTATCTAAATAATTACACGATTTAGTTAAGGCTTTTTGGCAAAGCTTTAAATAATGCCTCGCTTTTGGGTAATAAAACGAAAAGCACAGTAACTCCGCCATAAAAAATATCAGCGAGGGGCTAAGGGCGTGTTTATCTTTGTGGATTGAAATTTGTTCAATCTAGGGGCGATTAAATCGCGGCGCGAGGTTTGTAACCTAGTGGGCTAAGTAAAAATCGAGTAACAAAGAGTTAATCGTCCCTAGAAAGAACCCATAGGGCAGCGCATGTTTGGTATTTATGCTGCGTTATCGCCTATTTATGGGGAGTAACACACTACATAGGCTCTGCCTTGCCTAAAAACCAAACATACTGCTGCAAATTCAACAACCAAAGGTCAACACGCCCTAGCTACTACAGCAAAAAATAGCCCAAGCAAAATAAACAACACACCTATGATCTGTAATAGTAATTTTTTCATATAAAGCTCTACACTGTGGTTTAACTTGATTATAAATACAGAACCTCAAAATACGATAAAAAGAGTGTTACAAACTGTAAAATCTTCAATTTCTATTAGCCATCACCATGATATAATTACACAAATGCCTTAAATTATCGCCGTCATGATAGCAACAATTACACAGCAAGATGCAGCGACCGAGCTTGTCGCAAACTACTTAAATACACTTAAAAATCAGGGGTTTAGTGGAGACGCCGATGCAAGCTATGCAACGCGTTTAACCGCCTCTACTGATAACAGTATTTATCAGCAAATCCCACAAGGTGTTATTTTTCCTAAAACCGAAAAAGACATTCAACTGGCATTGCAAACAGCATCTCGCGACCCATTTTTGTCGCTTACTTTTGGCCCTCGTGGTGGTGGTACAGGTACTAATGGGCAATCACTCACACCAGGAATAGTGGTTGATTTGTCTCGCTACATGCGCGAAATACTCGAAATTAACGTTGAGGAAGGTTGGGTTAGAGTACAAACAGGTGTAATTAAAGATCAATTAAACGACTTTTTAAAACCGTACGGCTTTTTCTTCTCACCCGACTTATCAACCAGTAACCGAGCAACCATTGGCGGAATGATCAGTACTGATGCATCTGGTCAAGGTTCATTAGTATACGGTAAAACCAGCGACCATGTTTTAGGACTTACTACCTATTTAGTCGATGGCAGCCCAATGGTGACATCACCAATAGACATAGAAAAAGCTAAAGTAATAGCCGAGCAAGAATCATTAATCGGTAGCCTTTACAAAACAGTATTGGAAATTTCTTTAAATGAACGCCAAGCAATTTTAGAAAAATTTCCACGCTTAAATCGCTTTTTAACCGGCTACGACCTAGAGCATGTGCTAAGTGATGACTTACAAACTTTTGATATGAGTAGGCTAATTACCGGATCAGAAGGCTCGCTTGGTATAGTTACTGAAGCTAAATTAAACTTAACTCCCATAGCCGAATTTAAAACACTGATAAATATTAAATACGACAGTTTTGATTCGGCACTTCGCCACTCTCCCTTTTTAGTTGATGCGCGTGCAACATCGGTAGAAACAGTCGATAGCAAAGTATTAAACCTGGCTCGCGAAGATATTATTTGGCATTCAGTATCGGACTTAATAACCGATGTACCAAATAAAGATATGCAAGGACTCAACATGGTTGAGTTTAATGCAGTATCACCTGAAGATATAAAAGACAAAGTAAACACACTTTGCACATTATTAGATGAGTGCGTAGCAAATCAAACCAATGGTGTTATTGGCTATCAATTAACCAGCAGTAAAAGTGACATTTTAAAAATTTATGCAATGCGTAAAAAATCTGTCGGATTACTCGGTAATGTTAAAGGCAGCCAAAAGCCATTGGCCTTTGCTGAAGATACCGCCGTACCTCCAGAAAACTTAGCCGACTACATTGTAGAATTTAGAGCATTACTCGATAGCCATAATTTACAATACGGTATGTTCGGCCATGTTGATGCGGGTGTTTTACATGTACGCCCGGCGCTAGATATGTGCGACCCAGAACAAGAAAAACTGCTTCGAAAAATTTCAGACGAAGTTGTAAAACTCACCGCTAAATACGGCGGCTTAATGTGGGGCGAACATGGTAAAGGTTACCGAAGTGAATACGGCCCTGAGTTTTTTGGCGAGCATTTATTTAAACAACTACGTAAAATAAAAACAGCGTTCGACCCTAATAACAGAATAAACCCTGGGAAAATATGTACTCCCATAGAAAGTGAGGACTCACTAGTTAGTGTAGATGGGCAAAAACGTTCGTACTTCGATAAGCAAATTTCTATTGATGTAAAAACAAGTTTTAACAATGCAATGACCTGTAATGGTAACGGGATTTGTTTTAACTACGACGAAAATTCTCCCATGTGTCCTTCATATAAAGTAACCGGCGATCGCAGGCATTCGCCAAAAGGTCGCGCAACATTAATGCGAGAATGGTTACGACTTCAAGAGTCTAAAAATGTAGATTTGCTCGAAGTAGAAAAAGAGCTTAACAAAGGCGAAGTTATTACCTGGTGGGAGCGTTTTGTTCATAGCCGGGAAAAAAATAAAGGTGTTTACGATTTTTCTCACGAAGTAAAAGAGTCAATGGATGAATGTTTAGCGTGTAAAGCATGTACAACATCTTGCCCAATTAAAGTGGATGTACCTACTTTTAGAGCACGCTTTTTAAATTATTATCACAGTTATTACGCGCGCCCACTTAAAGATTATTTAGTCGCAAACATTGAAAGTTCGGCGCCTGTAATGTCTAAATTTGCACGCGTGATAAACCCAATTGTTAAAACAAACTTAGTAAGTAGTTTAATTAAAAAAACAGTAGGGTATGTAGATACCCCCCAATTAAGTGTGCCTTCACTTGAAAAGCGCGTAGCAAAAGCACATAAATTTGATTTTGAATTATTAAATTCACTTTCAAGCGATGAACAAAATGACTATGTGCTAATAGTGCAAGACCCGTTTACCAGCTTTTACGAAGCCGAGTTAGTACAAAGTTTTATAACACTTATCACCGCGCTGGGTAAAAAGCCGATGCTATTACCGTTTAAACCTAATGGTAAAGCCCAACACGTAAAAGGGTTTTTGCATGAGTTTAAAGTAACGGCAAAAAATGGCGCAGAGTTTTTAAATAAACTCACTGATATTAATTCGCCTTTGGTTGGTTTAGATGCATCGTTAGTTATGTGTTATCGCGATGAATACAAAACCATTTTAGAAAATAATCGCGGCGAGTTTCATGTACAACTTGCCCATGAATGGTTACAAACTCAATCGTTTAAATCATTATCGGCTAAACAAAAAACTGATACTGAATTTACATTACTAAGCCACTGTACAGAAACAACCGCTTTACCAAAAGCGGCAAGTGTATGGAAAACAATTTTTACTGATATTGGTTTAACCCTAAATACAACCAATACCGGGTGTTGTGGCATGGCCGGTACTTATGGCCATGAAGCACAAAACCAAGAAAATTCCCGTGCATTGTACGAAATGAGTTGGAAACCAATAGTAGATAAAAATAATCCAGAGCAACTTTTATCTACCGGTTTTTCGTGTCGCAGCCAAGTAAAACGTTTTGAGCAATTTAAACCAAAGCACCCAATAGAGTTGCTCGCTCAGGTACTTAGCTAGTAAAAGTTAAAAATAAAAAAGGCGTAACTTAAAAATAAGTTACGCCTTTTTTATTAATACCAATTCGCTTCATCAAGTGATATATTTTAAAGCTAAAAAACGTGTTCATAGCAAAACAATAGATTCGCTAATTTTTATAAACGCTATTTAGATTTTTTAACGAAGCTATCTGCAATTGGCTTTGTACTTATACCATGTATAAACACGCTAAATAAAATAGTGGTCATTGCAATAGTGGCAATATCGTATTTATTTTCTATTTTTGTGTCTATTACCATTAAAGTAAAAACAATAGACGCCAAACCGCGTGGCCCAAACCATGCAAAAGTAAAACGTTCCTTCCAATTAAGTGCTGTAAATTGTAGCGATAACATAACCGGAATTATTCTAATTAATGTTGTGCTTAATAAGGCATACACAATTATATTTGTATTTAATTTCGGAATTACTAAATACGCACAAACAAATCCAAATAAACACCAAATCATTAACGAAGTAAAATCAGCAATGTGCTCTGAATCCTCTATTAGCTCAGCGCGAATATCAGTTTTAGAAAATTTATCAAATAACAAACCTGCTATAAACACCGCTATAAACCCGCTGCCATGAAAATATTGTGTGATAGAAAACACCGCCATCGCAAAACCTAAAAGTAAAAATGGGCTGGTGCTTTTTGCAAAGTAATGTCGCTGCATTGCAAAATTTAATGCCGGAATAAATATCGCTATAGAAAAACCAGCAATCAATAATGCTAAGCCAAGCTCTCTTGAAAACACACCTAATGTATGTGAAGCAGTAATAGCGGAGTCAGGGTTTTTAGCTAATAAAATAAATATTAAAAATACGGGTACACATAAGCCATCGTTTAATCCACTTTCGGTATTTATACCTTCTCTAATTTTTTCGGGCACTTGTGTACTTTGCAATAACCCTTTACTCAAAGCGGCATCGGTTGGTGTAAGTATAATTGCCAGCAGTGCCGATTGAATTAACGACAACTCTGCAAATAAAAATAAGCTAACACCAATACCGCACAATAAAGTTAAGGGTAGGGCAACAAATAATAATAGGCTAGGGTATTGAAAACTATGCCTCAATACACCTAACTTAGATTTAGCCGCATCAGAAAATAAAAATATACTTAGCGTAAGCTCTATCAGTGGTAATAAATAATCTATTCCTGTTTTTAATTTTTCGCCTTCATTAGGAAGTAAAAACGCTAAAAACATGCCGCCAATCACAAAAAACATAGGGCCTGTTATTTCTGTGCGCTCTAACTGCCTTATTGAAATTGAATAAACTAAAAATAAAAAGCCAATAAATGCTATTACTAAGTATTCCATTAAATTTTCCTTTTAACGCCTGATTTTGCTCGCTCTTTAATATTTGTTTGAATGTAAATTTGATCAGTTGTCGCAATTTTAGAATGGCCTAAATCTTCCGATAAATGTTTTAGCGGTCGAGTTTGCGCATCATGTGTTGCACCCGTGTGACGAAGCCAATGGGCAGTGGCCGCTTCAAGTTGTTCAGCATCGTCTTTAAACCCGTCATCAAGTAACGATTGCTGAGCTAAATCAAAACTTTGCTGCACTAAACGCCTAATTTGCCTAACGGTCATCCCACCTTGGCCACGAATTTTATGCACCAATGGCTCAGATTCATCAACGCGTGGTAGGGCGGGTAACCCTCTGTATAATCGGTAACGTTTTAAATACTTAACAAAATCATCACTTAACGTAACATCTCGCAGCTTATTACCTTTGCCCATAATACGTAAAAACCAAAAGCCGTCATTATCTTGCCAAAAGTGTGACATAACTGGCGACCACTGCGGGCGCTCTGATAATTCTGATATACGTAAATATAGCCCTTTTAAACACGCGAGCGTAAATAGGTTACGTTCAAGCTCTGGTTTTTTTTCACATAAATCGCGTGTTACGCCAAATACATATTCCCATTGTATGTCACTTAAGGTGTCTGGGATCTGAATTTGAGATTGAACTACCAAATAGGGGCTATTTTTTTTCACTACAGGTACAAAGTTAGCAAACGTTTTTTCTTCTAAAATAGAAAACTTATAAAATACATTTAGCGCAGTAAACATAGCCGCTAATGTTTGCTGGCTCGCAATAGAATCTTTTAATATAAATGGGCGCCAATTTTGATTTAATCGACGAATACCTTGTTCATCTTTGTAACGCCATTGCACCGAAGTTGAAGCCCATTTTTTATCTGGCTCAGCCATAAAATCAACATACGCTTCAATGTCTTCGCGCTTTAAACTAAATACAGATTTTTCGGCAATTAGCCAAGACCACAAATAAAATCGTTCAAGCTCATTACGAAAACGATTAAATGTTGCCTCAGATTTTCGGCCGTACACATATAAAAATTGGTATAAAAATTTAAGATCGTCCTTTGATTCAGTTACAGTCAAGCCAACTTGCTGTATAAAGGATGCAAGTTCTGGGTATTCTGAGTTTAGAGTACCGTCGTCAAGGTGAGCAATTTGGTATCTTAATTGTTTTAACGTATCAACTAAAGCGACAAGCATAATGTATAAATATTCAATAAAATAATAGACTTACAGCTTAACGTCAAAGTCCGATACTGTCTAGTATTGGACATAGTGAAAGTGTATTTATTTATACATAGTTGTGTATTGGTATAAATCTTATTAAGGAAAGTTTTATGAAAAAATTTATAGTATTAGGCCTACTTACAATAAGTGTATTACTAACAGGTTGCGCTACTACAGGTAGTGCTTCGCCTAGCGAAAATCGCGCTTTAGTACAAAGCATGAAAAACAATACCCTCGACAAATTATACGCACAAAAACCCGATGTTAAAAAACAAATTGCCAATTCTGCCGGTTACGCCGTATTTGATAACGCAAACGTAAATGTCGTTTTAGCTAGTTTTGGTGGCGGGTACGGTGTAGTAAAAAATAACTTAACGGGTAAATCAACCTACATGAATATGGGTGAAGCCGGTTTAGGGCTTGGTTTAGGCGTTAAAGATTTTAACGTTGTTATGGTTTTTCATAACCAAGCGGCAGTAAATAGATTTATTGAACACGGTTGGGCCTTCGGCGGAAACGCAGATGCAGCAGCAAAATACGAAGATAAAGGTGGAGCACTAGTTGCAGAAGCCATTGCCGACCAAGTTACCGTATATTCTTTAACCGAAAATGGCCTTGCACTTCAAGCAGTACTAAAAGGCACTAAATTTTGGGTAGATTCTGAGCTAAATTAACACCTAATTACTCTCCTAAAAGCGGGCTGGTTTGTATAATCACGCTCGCTTTCTAATAAATCATACAATTTAACATAACGTAATTTATGGGCTATCGCTATTACGCAAATGCGTCCTCAGTTGGTGCATTCGCTAGTCCTGCAACTAGTGTTAGCGCTACACATGCTGCACTAATCTTTTTTACAATTTCAGACCAGATTTTACCTTCTTCCTTAGACTTTGACTTTTCTATAGCAAGTTTAAGTAAGGCTTCCTTTTGATCCATACCTATAGCATTAGCCATTGCAATACACTGATTAGCTGTAATATGCCTTTCGCCTTTTTTAATTTTACTCATGTTTCCTGAGTTAAATTCCTCAAAATCAGAAATAACTTGTTTGTCCTGAGTATAACCTTTGGATTCTTTATATTTTTCAATTAGTTCGTAACTAAAATTCATAACAATCTCCTCTGTATTTCATTATAACTGTCAAACTTGATAATTAAAAAGTTTGACAAGAGTCACACGTGACCGCTAGACTCCTGAAAAGAGTCCAGTATGACAGTTTGTCAGTTTAACAGGGAAATACGGATATGAGTTTAACTTTAAAATCATTTAATACACTTCCAATTTTGGTTTCATTCGCCGCATTCCTACTTGCTGAACTTATGCAACATACCATTCTTATGTGGTCATCTATTTTTGTTTTTTCTCTTGGTGTTCTATGTGAAGTTTTATTTCAATTAGCAAAGTATCAAGTTAACAAAACTGTTTATTCTGATGATGAGGTTCTAAAGTGAGCTCACTATCTAACGCCCAATACGCTCAAGTTTTCCCGCTAAATACAGCAATGAATTTAACGGCAAATTTACGACCTGCATGCACTGCAAAAGACATTTTTTCTAACCTTTCTAAGCCAATGAAAGAACGTTTTTTTGACTTTGAATCATGGCGAAATCGTATTTTTGAGCGTCATTCTAACCTCGCTCATATGCTTAGCACCGGTTACTTTTTAGCTGAAAAATTCAACAATTTAGCAGAAGCAAACAAGCGTTTAAAATCTGCTGATACCGTTTTAACCCTTGGGAATTTTAAACACGGTCATATAAATTTATCATGCTCAGACGATGAATTATGCGAAATTGCAGAGCAAAAAGCCCGTTATTGTGAACTGAAAATAAGTAAAAATGGCCACACATTATCAGTATTTAACATCCTGGTTAAATACTTAAATTCCTTTGATATTCAAGAGCCTGAACTAGTTGCACCGTATTGCACACACTTTGCAGCAGACTCTTTAACAGGTATTTTAAACCGCTTTGCTGACCCAATTTTCTGGCGTCGTAAGTTACGTAAAATCCAAGCGTTTACTATCGAACAATTAGCACGTGATTTAAGACTCGTACATAAAAAAGCAAGTGCTTATGTGTCACAACCAACCATCCAGAACCGCCGAGAACGTAAGCGCAAATCTGCCGAAATAATGTCTGATTTATTTGTTGTACCAAACGATGCAAACCCGTTTGATGAGTTCGAAACACTGCAATCAATTATTGAACGTTCGCACACATCAGGTAAACAGCAAGCGGCTGAATTAATGGTTCGTATTCGTGGTTTTGAAGAGCTAGCAGACATGCATGGCCATCGAGGCGAGTTCTATACTTTGTCTGCGCCTAGTCGTTTTCACGCAGTTCACCATACAGGCCGACCAAATAATAAATATGATGGCTCAACCCCTCAGGATGCACAGGAATATTTTAATGGAATTTGGAAACGTGCCCGCGCCCTATTCTCAAAACAAAATTTACGCCCTTATGGATTCCGTGTTGTTGAACCACATCATGACGGTTGCCCACACTGGCACATGCTTTTATTCATGGAAAAAGGCGATGCGATACAAGTTCGCGCAATCCTTAAAAAGCTTTGTACCGAAGATACACCAACCGAATTTAGAACAAGCACCACCCGCTTTAAGGCTATTACGATTAATAAAAGTAAAGGCTCTGCTGCTGGCTACATTGCTAAATATATTACTAAAGCCGTAACTGGTGACAGCATCGATAAAGTGATTTGTTCACAAGCTGGTGAAATGAAAATACTTCCAGCCGATGCCGCGGAACGTGCATCTACTTGGGCAAGCACTTTTGATATTAGACGTTTTCAGCAAATTGGTGGCCCATCAGTCACCCTTTGGCGTGAACTTAGACGATTAGGCCAAGGTGATACTGGCAAATGTGAGGTTGCAAACGCAATGAATACAACACTAGACACAGTTTCAAAATACGCACTTGAGAAGGTACGCCAAGCTGCTGATTCATCAGATTGGAAAGCATTTTGCCTTGCAATGGGTGGCGTACAAGTTAAACGCAAAGATCAAACTTTACGCATTCACTACCAATTGCCCGATATTGTTGACCGTATTACTGGCGAGGTTAGCCGCAGTGAATCTAAATCACCCTACTTTGCCACTAAATATGGCGACCAACCAGCTAACCGAATTTTAGGCGTTGCTTGGGATGCTGTTGTTGTAATTACTCGACGCGGTACTACCCAGATACTCACTGAAAAAGATATTAAATCGCAACGTAAAATCATGTGCGGTGTGTCTGAACAAATACAAGGTTGGCACGATGACGGCCGCTTATTCGCACCTAGTGATGAAGATATGCAGTTCCTTGAAGCGTGCGTTCTTGAGGATTATCAAAACATGTGCTTATTCATGGATTACGAAGCTCTGGCTGGCAACATTTCGAGCGACGAAGTCGCGAGCTTGGACTTGTGTCATTAAGTGTAACTATTAATAAAACTAAACCCTATTGGAGAAATTATGAATATTGAAGGCGCTATTACAGACCTAGTAAAAGTTAATCGTACAGATGATAAAGGCGCTCCCCTGCCTACAACTGGCGAATTTAAACTTCATACAAAAAACCCAGCTCAAATTTTATCTGTAAAGGTATCTGCTGACCAATTTAACGATGGTACTTATCAGCAATTGGAGAATTTGCAATCTGACCCTAACGGCTGGGGCTTAAAGCCTGTGTTACTCAATATTGAATATTACGAAGGTGCTAACGTAGCACGTCAAATGGACTGGAAAGGCTTCCGTTTGCATAGTTTACCTCAAGAAAATAAAGGTAAATAAAAATGGCTACTTGCGTACAGCTTGAATATGGCGAACTTAAACCAACGGCACAATCAATTGAAGATTGCACTGGCTTTGTCATGTTGGAGCCGACCGAGTACCAGCAATTTATTTTAGGGTCTAGCATTTTCGATCCTTCACTAATTAGCACTGAACAGGCGCAAGCACTTTTTGTAAGCGGCTTTTCTTTGGTAATAATCTGCTACCTAGTCTCATGGGGTTATGGTGCAGTAATTAACTGGTTTAAACCAGAAAACGACAATTAAATTTTTAAGCTAAAAGGAAATAACTATGGATTTCACATCAGTTACATCAGCGGTTGACGCTACTACTATCGTTGCAGCAATTACAGCTATTGCAGCAGTTAAGATTTTACCAGGCGTTGCAAAATGGGGTTATAACAAAGTTATTGGCTGGTTCCGCTAATACAGTTTTACCTGTTGTAAACAATTGCACAGTAAGCCCCGTTTCATGCTAAGTGCGGGGCTTTTTTAATGGAGTTAAACAATTATGATTTGGGGTATTTACTATGCGTTCCTCGGTATTGCTTGTGCGGTTGCAGTCGTACGCGGCTTTGAAAGCTGTTAACACACTTGGCCGTTTAACGCGCCTTTTAAAATTCATTATAAGACACCCAATTAAAACATTATTTGCTTTAATCAAAATTTGGTTTGCTTTGATGTTCTTCACTTTTTTTAGCTTCATGGTAATGGCTCAAGATTATGAAATACCAGATAGCTATAAGCGATTTGATTTAGATGATTTGGTTCAAACAGAAACTAAGCCTTTTTATAAATGCTCTTTTTATTACAATGGCTACCAGTATTTCAATACTCCTGATTTAGAAGATTGCGCAGCGCAAGCCGCTCAATTTGTTGTTTCTCAAACAAATTATTGTAGTTTTGAAGTCGATTCTGTTTTAGATAGATATCCTAAATCAATTCGTGTACGTATTTTTTATTATAGAAATCATTCAACAGCAGGTTGCGCAGTTTTAGATGAAGGTGTTGTTACTGTTAAATTAGTTGATGATGGTACACCGCTGGAATCATGCCCGCCAGAAGCTTACCCTTTGCATAAAACTATGATTAATTGGCCTTTGGGTACAGAGGGTAATATGTGTGCCCGTGAATTAATAGGTAATGATCCCAACGAAGATGCAGAAGATAAATCTTGCGCTGATATTGTTGGTAATGATGCAAGTTTTTATGGTGCAACGGTAAATAAAAATAAACACCCTGATTCATCAAATATAAATTGTTTAGAAAATGGCACCAAATTTTGTGAAACAACCGCTAGTGTTTTTGTTGATACTGATATGGGTGAAAACTTTGTTCGCTATTCTCCTGTAGGTGGGTCAACTTTTACAGGCGCGGAATGTACTGATGTTAGTAATACTTCACCCCCGCCTGACACTGAGCAACCCGAAGATAAATATTGCAGCGTTAATAATTCAGATGGTGTTTACCTTGTTGAATGCCCAGACAACACTATAGCGCTTAACTGGAACACTGTTTTAGCATTAGCTGAAACTAGCAATTTAGATAACCAACGTATTGCAGCTATTGAATCAACTTTTATGACTAAGGCAGAAATTAATACTTTAGTAGAGCAAGTTGAGCAAGGCCAAAAGGGTGAAAAAGGTGATAAGGGTGATAAGGGTGATACTGGTGCCCGTGGTGCTACTGGTTTAAATGGCTTAGATGGCTTAGATGGTGAAGATGGCGAAGATGGTGAAGATTGTTCCATTATTCAAACAACAGAAGGTGCTGCAATAACGTGTGGTGCTTCAACGGCCACTTTAAAAAGTGGTGATTCATGTACTACAAAAAACCTTCCTAATGGTGACTCTCAAATTAGTTGTGAAGATGGTACAACTTCTACAATTAATGGTATCGATGAAGATGGCATAATTAGCGCTTTAAATACTCAGTTAACTGAAATGAAAAAACAAACGGGTGAGCTAGAAGGTCAAACTGAACTTTTAGGTAAAATTGCTGAATATGATGGCGATAAACCAAAGATTGATTATGAAACAAAACCTGATGCCTACACCGAAATATTAGAATTTGATTGGGATGAAAATAATTTTGGCACTGTTATGGAAAAGCATATTGATGAAATGCAAAAGCTTCCTTTATTCAGTGCTATTGATGGCTTCTTTGATACTTCTTTTGGTGGTACATGCCCAGTTTGGGAAACAAATGTATCTGTTATGCAAGCAAGCTTTAATGTACGTATTGATCAATTTTGTTCAAGCGCAGTACAAAGTATTTTGCCATATATAAGGGCAATTTTAATGCTTGTTGCTGGTTTCTTTGCTT
This sequence comes from Pseudoalteromonas sp. TB51, assembly GCF_000498055.1. Lineage (NCBI taxonomy): Bacteria > Pseudomonadati > Pseudomonadota > Gammaproteobacteria > Alteromonadales > Pseudoalteromonadaceae > Pseudoalteromonas > Pseudoalteromonas sp. TB51. The sequence continues at coordinate 42 of NZ_AUTO01000042.1, read as the reverse complement.
GGAGAATTGCAATTGAATGATTTATTAGATTGGCTGGCCGAA
>NZ_AUTO01000041.1:0-3015 GCF_000498055.1 Pseudoalteromonas sp. TB51 | reverse complement strand
TGTTTTAAATCCTAAACATTTTCTAGGGCGATTATTTAGTTGCTCCTCTACCTTTTTTAATTGCTGATGGCTTACTTTGCTAAAGTTTGTTTTCTTCGGATAATACCTTCTAATTAACCCATTTATTTGCTCTACAGCACCTTTTTCCCAACTGTGATAAGGCTCACAAAAATAAGATTTATTTTTCAAAATGGCTTCTACTTTTTTAAACTCCGTATTTTCAGAGCCATTGTCATAAGTTATCGATAAACAAGAGCTTGGTGGGTAAATAGATAGTTTTTTACATATTGCATTCGATGTCGCTAGAGCTTTTTTAGATGATAATTTAGTGATGTGACACACTCTAGAAACTCGTTCAAGTAACACATTCATCGCACATTTTCTGTCGCTAGATTCAACAGAGTCACTTTCCCAATGCCCAACGTTTTTTCTGAGATTAATGTCATCTGGTCTGTCTAAAATACTACATCTTTGACCCCAAACTGTTTTCGTTTTACGGGTTGGATATTTTTTCTTACGCTTTTTATGTTGCCTAGCTAAATATACAATAAGTGATGTTTCATTCTTGTATATATATTGATAAATGGCCTCGTGAGATACGCTGGGTAAGGTTTTATCAAATTTTATTCGTCCAGCTATGATCTCAGGACTCCACCCAAGTTTGAGTTTATCTGCCACATAGCGTTGAGCTTCAACAGACTTAAGCTTAACTCGCTTAGCTCTCTCCCTTACCCTTACTTCATAATACATTTGAGCTGGATGAGGGTAATAAGTTGGTACGTAATAATCATATTTATTACGCTTTAGCTCTCGGCTAATAGTGCTATGTGAGCGATTTAGTAATCGGCTCACCTCACGTATTGATTTTTTTTGGTAATGATACCACTCAAATAAACGACAACGTTCAAAGTTAGATAAATGTGAATATTGGGTACCCATGGCACACCTCCTGAACTTATAGTTTAGTAAAGGTGGTGCACTTCGACTTTGAATCTGGCGGCTACTATATTAGATTTTATTGCTGTAATAATAGGTAGATAGATTTATTGAAAATTTTGATTGGATTATAAGAACCTAAAATGGTTAGCTTAATATCGGTTCTACTGGTCATTTTGTTTTGCCTTAATCTCTTTAGTGCACTTAGAGTTGGTGAGATTTTTCTTCCTGGCTATCGTTTGAAAACAAATAAGAACATGAGTGTTTTTGAATTAAAGCAAGAATGTAATAAACAGTTTTCACTTGGTACGTGGTGTAAAGAAGGAGAGTCTGGTTTTTTAATTGGTGTCGTTTTTAGTGTCACTGCTATTTTTGTGCTTATATATATCTTAATTAAAAGCATTTGAAATGGGTGTCATTTTAATTCGTAAAAACTATAGAATGTAAAAATAAGTTTGCTTTCGGCAGAAGCATACGTGATTTTCACTCCATTAAATTAAGAATATTCAAGGAGGGTTAAATGTACACAGAAAGCGATAAGGTTCTTTTAAAATATTTGGCAGAACACTTTATTAACAAAGGGGGAGGCATGATGACCTCTGATTTAGAAGCACTTGATTGTTATTCCGAAGAGTCTATAAATAAGTTACGGACTCTAAACCTTGTTAAATATGATACAGACATCACTTTAAAAATTTATCCGAGTATTGTTTCTGAGAAAAATAAACTTGAAGCTCTCCCAGACCATTACCAAGATCTAAAAAAGTGGTGGTTTAGTAAAAAGTGGGCTGTTATTTTTACAGTCTTATTCTTAGTTTTACCTGCGATAAAAACATACATTGATTTAGTTGGGCTTCTATTTAAATGAATACTAGCAAGTTATTAAACTTATGACCGTCCGCTCATGGCAATCTTTAGCCATTCAACAACATAAATACTGATAATAATTGGCAAGATATTTTGCTTTAATGATTAGCTTTTTGGCACTACCTTGGGCGCTAATCAGTACTTTATGGGCTGGGAAAAAATATCAGCAGGCACCTTTGAATTTAAAGATAACCTGTTAGTTGACCCATTTATTCTATCGACCTTGGCATTAACAGGTATTATTGAACCACTTCTTTAGCAGTAACAGCCACAAAATCACCTGCTAAAACGGTTTAACATTCACAAAAGGCATGTACAAACTTATTGCGCTGTTTGTGTGATTATAAACCCACTATGGCGCTTCGCCTTTCCATTAAAACTACATTGCGCCACACACCATTTAATTTACCTAGTTTCTCTCGATTTCCAACCGGCCTAAAACCATTGCGAGCATGTAAAGCAATACTATTAGTATTTTCAGGGAATATACTGGCTTGTAGCATCCATATACCGCTTTTTTCTGACTCATTAATGAGTGCTTTAAGCAGTGCCTGCCCCAAGCCTTTACCTTGGGCTTGGTTTGCAACATATACACTTACCTCGGCAACGCCCGAGTAAACCTCACGGCTAGAAACCGCAGATAACCCGGCCCAGCCAAGCACCTTTTCATCCTCAACTGCAACAAGACGACAACAGTTGAGCATAGAACTATTCCATTGCTCCCAATTTTTAGCTTTAGTTTGAAAAGTCGCGTTGCCGGTATCAATACCTTGCTGATAAATATTTTGAACGGCTAAAAAGTCGTTCTCTGCAAATGGCCTTATGATGGCTGTTACTCCAATTTGAAATTTGTTACGGCTTATAGCTAGAAATCAATTCATTGATTTTTCTTCTTACCGGTGACACTACATCTGACTGATTAGCTAAAATAACAACAATGAAGTCATCGTCTAAATGTATATCTAACCGCGCATCAACACCTAAATATGCACCGCCATGCCCTATAACTCGATTAGTATCGTTTCCACCGACTGAAAAACCATAACCATACCAAGGCGCTGAATTATACTGTGTTTTTTCACTATAAGCTGCTTGTGTTAACTCTTTATTTAATAATTTAAATTGTGTTAACGCCAAAGAAAAACGGTGTAAGTCCCCAACCGTCGAAAAACCTCCACCGGCAGGGCTGCCTTTAATAGCTCTGGTGTAAAT
>NZ_AUTO01000040.1:0-17122 GCF_000498055.1 Pseudoalteromonas sp. TB51 | reverse complement strand
AAGCCGTTGCTGATATTTTGCTGCAATTGAGTAATCACCAAACGGCATTAATTGAAGAGTTATTAAAAGCCGATGCTAAACACACGGCTTTAGCTGTGCTAGCGCATGAGCTAAGTGACGTAGCAGAGCAAGCCAGCAAGCAGCAGTTACAAGAGGCGGCCTTACTGGCGCATGGTGAGCTGTGGTCTGCGCGATTATTAGCAGCCTATTTAACGCAATTAAACATTCAAGCGTGTGCTCATGATGCTAGAGCGCTGTTTAGTGTAACAAGCGGGGAGCTTTTGCATGCGCAAAATAAACAGCAATGCAGCCAAGTCATTGATGCAAATAAGATTAACGTAGTAACAGGGTTTATCGCAGCAAGTGCTGATGGTAAAACAGTTACGCTTGGGCGCAATGGCAGTGATTACAGCGCCACCTTATTAGCCAATTATTGCGACGCACAAAATGTATGTATTTGGACTGATACGCCAGGGGTGTTTAGTGCTGACCCACGTAAAGTTGAAAAGGCGATTAAGTACAACAAGGTGTGCCGTGAACAAGCTAACTTATTAGCTCGATTGGGTAACCCTGTGTTACATGCTAAAACGCTTTCGCCTTTAAAAAACAGTAATATTAAACTGGCTGTACGTAGTAGTTTTGATGTGCAAACTGCCCCTACCGATATTGTAAAACAAGGCAAAGCTAAGCAAAAACGGTTTATTACTACATTACAAAACGTTGATTTACTGCTCGTTGAAGGCCTTAACGCGGGAGAAGTGGCGCATGTTAGCCAGCTTATTCAGCACAGCCTTCATCATTTTATACACAACGGCGATACATACTTAGTTGTGCCCGCGGGTGCAACGCATCAAGTAGTGAGTTATTTTGCTGGGCGAGCAAATATAAGCGAGTCTAATTTAAATGGCTGCGCGGTGGTTGCGCCTACGCAAGATGTTTATACGCTAAGTACATTAGCGGCTGAGGTTTTAAATCAGCAAAGTATTCACCCTCGTTTTATTCATCAAGATACAGGCTATACATTGCTGTTAACGGATCAGTTAATAGAAAGCGATGTACTTAGTTTATTACACGAAAAATTAATTAATAAAGGCCAAGAAGTTGCTCTGGTTGTGGCTGGCTTAGGTAATGTAGGCGATGAATTTTTAAGCCAGCTAGATGCTCAATTTAAACGATTGTCGGGCGATTATAGTATTAAGCTAGTCGGGTTAATTCGCTCGCAACATATGCTATTTAATGCCTCGGGTATTACACTCGGACAGTGGAAAAAACAATGGCAGCATAATGCCGTTGCTTATGAGCAGGCGGATTTATTAAGTGCATTAAACGAACTTGATTACGAGCACAAAGTTGTTGTTGATATAACGGCAAGCGAGCAATTTAGCCAATTATACACTGACTTTGTTGAGCGAGACTGCCATTTAATAAGTGCTAACAAGTACGCAGGCACTGCTGCATCTAATTGGTATGACGCGCTGCGCCAAAGTATTAGCGAGCGTAACTTGCATTGGCGCTACAACACCAGTGTTGGGGCAGGGTTGCCGATTAACTTTGCGTTAGCTGATTTACAAAATAGTGGCGATAAAGTTACCCGTATTGAAGGTGTTTTCTCGGGCACACTCTCGTGGCTATGCAGTAAGTACGATGGCAGTGTGGCATTTTCTGACCTTGTTCTAGAAGCGCAAAAAATGGGCTTTACAGAGCCTGATCCTCGCGAGGATTTATCGGGCCGCGATATGCAACGTAAATTGCTGATACTTGCGCGCGAGCTTGGCATTGAATTAGATTTAGATGATATAAGCTTACAAGCATTAATGCCTGATGAGTTAGCCCAAGGTTCATGGGGTGACTTTTTAGCGAATAAAGATAAGCTAAATGCCTTTATTAAACACCATGCCGATGCGGCAAATGCTCAAGATGCTGTACTTAGGTATACCGGTTTATTGGCATTAGAGCAGGGTAAAGTATCGGCGAAGGTAGGTATTACTTACGCGCCTAAAGGGGACGCCTTAGCTAACTTAACACCTGGCGATAATATCTTTGTTATTAATAGCCAGTGGTACAACGAAAACGCCTTAGTAATACAAGGCCCAGGGGCAGGCAAAGAAGTGACCGCCGCGGGCGTGCACTCTGATTTATATTGGTTAGTTAAAAACTTAAAATAGAGCAAATATTAATAGTAAAACGGCAGCTTGTGTAAGCTGCCGTTTTTGTTTTTAGAATAACTCTTCTTCTGTTTTTGTATCTTCTTCAAAAATATCAGTTGGCTGAGACAGCACATATTTTGTAGGCGCAGTGCCTTTTTCAAAATATTCAAAGCGACTGGTGTAGTCGTTTTTATGACTTAACAAACCTGTTTTTAAATCGATACGAATTGAAACTAGCCCTTCAGGAGGCTCTATTGGCGCCTCTGGTGTGCCCTCAAGCGCCACTTTCATAAAATCAACCCAAGCAGGTTGTGCCGTTTTGGCGCCCGATTCAGCGCCAGAGATTTGGCTGCTATCTAGGTTGTTATTATAGGTGGAGCGCCCTAACGAGTTACCTGGGTTGTCAAAACCAACCCATACAGACGTTACTACATTGCGGTTAAAGCCGCTAAACCAAGTATCAACAGAGTCATTGGTTGTGCCTGTTTTACCCGATAGATCGCGTCTATCTAATGCTTGCGCACGCCAACCTGTCCCGCTCCAGCCTGTTTTATGGGTCCAGCTACCGCCACCCCAAACTGCGCTGTGCATTGCTTCAGCAATTAAAAAAGCATTTTGCTTTGAAATAACACGCGGTGCACAACGTGCTTGCGTGGCTGTATCATCTGTTATGTCGGTATCTAGGTTATTGTTGGCAAAGCTATCCATTGCTTGAGAGACGGGTAATAGCTCGTCTTCATCGCAAGCAAGAGCCGGGTTTGCTTTAAATAGTACATTGCCATAAGCATCTTGAATTTCAGATATAAAGTAAGGTTCAATTAAGTGACCGCCATTAGCAAATGCGCTCATGCCGCGAGCAAGCTCTAATGGCGTGATTGATGCACTGCCTAATGCTAACGATTCACTGCGGTTAATATCAGCATCTTTAAAACCAAACTTAAGCAAGTGATCGGCGGTGCGTTGTAACCCTACACCGCGAAGTAAGCGCACAGAAATAACGTTTTTAGATTGCGCAAGTGCACGGCGAATACGTATAGGGCCATTATAAACTGCTGGGCTGTTTTTTGGTCGCCACGCTACACCTAAACTTTTATCCCACTGGTTTATTGGCGCGTCGTTTAAAATAGAGGCTAATGTATAGCCATTTTCGAGCGCAGCAGAATATATAAAGGGTTTAATATTAGAGCCAACTTGGCGTTTAGCTTGTACCGCTCGGTTGTATTGGCTTTGCTCAAAACTGTAACCGCCTACTATAGCTTTAATACGGCCATCTTGTGGGTCGAGTGAAACAAGTGCACTGGCAGCTTCTGGTATTTGGCTTAGTAGGTAACTGTCGTCGTTATTTTTACGCAGCCATATTTGCATGCCAGGGGTAAGAATGTCAGTAGCGGCTTTAGGGGCAAAACTTTGGCGGTAGCGAGTAATGTATTTGCGCGCCCATTTTAAATTATCCCAATCAAGTGTGGTGCGCTGGCCATTTTTTAAAATAACGTCAGCGGTTTTCTCTGTCACATTTAACACCACGCCAGCATGCAAATCAGCTATTTCTTTAACAGGTTTTAGCCTTTCTATAATTTGCTGCTCACTTAAGGCGGGCTGTGTTTCTGGATCCCATAACACGTCTACAGGCCCACGAAAGCCATGACGCATATCATAGTTATGTAAATTATTAACTAAAGCTGTTTGCGCCGCCTTTTGAACTTTAGACTCCACAGAGGTAAATATTTTAAAGCCAGAGTTATATGCTTTTTCTACACCGTAGCGCTCAACCATCTCAGCACGAACCATCTCAGAGATATAAGGGGCGTAAAGATCTATCTCAGCACCGTGAAAATAAGCAGTGATAGGCTGGTTAGCCGCATCGTTGTATTGCTGTTGCGTAATATAGTTTTCAGTAAGCAAGCGACCAAGCACTACATTACGACGTGCTTTAGCCCTAATTGGGTTACGAATTGGGTTAAGCGCCGAAGGGGCTTTAGGTAAACCGGCAATCATTGCCATTTGTGCAAGAGTGAGGTCTTTTAGCTCTTTGCCATAGTAAACTTGAGCAGCAGCACCAATACCAAATGCACGATTACCTAGTTCTATTTTATTAAGATACAGCTCAAGAATTTCGTCTTTTGTTAATACACTTTCAATATGTAGAGCTATAAAAATCTCTTTAACTTTACGAATATACGCTTTTTCTCGTGTTAAAAAGAAGTTACGAGCAAGCTGCATAGTAATGGTACTCGCGCCTTGTTTTTTCTCACCTGTTGAAATTAACACAATAGCAGAGCGGACAATACCAATAGGGTCTATACCAATATGGTCATAAAAACGGTTGTCTTCTGTTGCTAAAAAAGCATCAATTAAAGGCTGGGGGATTTCGTCTATAGTGACGGGGATGCGGCGTTTTTCACCAAATTGATTAATTAAGAGTCCATCTTTTGTAAAGACTTGCATAGGGGTTTGTAATTGCACGTCTTTTAAAACTTGCACACTGGGGATATCAGGTTTAACGTAATAATAAAGGCTGATTAAAGTGATCAGACCAAATAACGTGCAAATGATAAAAAATTGTAATGTTCGTTTTAATAAAATCACTTATATTTCCCTAAATGGACTCCCAATTGCGAGTTTAGACTGCTAGTATATATTGATTAAAAAATGAATAATATTTTTTACTAAAAAAATTATAACTTGTTTATTATTAAAACAAAGGTCAAGTTGCAAACATGCTAAGTCAACTATTTCAAAAGCCATCCACTGCGATGGTCGGAATTGATATCGGATCGCACTCTATCAAAGCAGTGCTTTTAAGTGAAATTGAAACGGGATTTCGACTAGAAGCACTTGCAATTGAACCTATGCCAAAAGGCGCAATGAGCGAGCGCTCTATTCAGGATATTGAAGCAATTGGTAACATAATTACAAAATTAAAAAGAAAACTACCAAAATCTTTAAAATCAGCGGCAGTGGCTGTATCAGGGCAAACTGTTATCACTAAAGTTATTTTTATGGATGTTTCATTAAGTGACGCTGAATTAGAGTCGCAAATTGAAATAGAAGCTGACAGCTTAATACCTTACCCCCTTGATGAAGTGAGCTTAGATTTTGAAAAGCTCTCTACCAACGAAGCCGACCCGAGTAAAATGAATGTGTTGTTATCTGCTGCACGTACAGAAAGTGTTGAAGCCCGTGTGGGCGCACTGGAGGCGGCAAACTTAACCGCTAAAGTGGTTGATGTTGAAAGCTATGCGTTAAGTAGAGCAATGGATGTGTATTATCAACAATTACCAAGTGACGCCTTTAATAAGTGTGTAGCTGTGGTAGATATTGGCGCTGTTTTAATGTTGGTGAGTGTTGTTCAAGCAGGTGAAACAATTTATACCCGTGACCAAGTGTTTGGTGGCGACCAATACACTAACAGCATTGTGTCTTACTATAATAAAGGCTTTGATGAGGCTGAAATAGGCAAAACAACGGGTGACTTACCCCCTAATTATACTTTTGAAGTGCTGGCACCGTTTCAAACATCATTATTGCAACAAGTGCGCCGTGCGGTACAAATGTTTTTAACAACCACAGGTAAAGATCAAGTAGATTATATTGTGCTAACCGGCGGTACATCGATGATTGACGGTTTAGATAGGTTGTTAATTGAAGAGCTAGGTATTCATGCTGTGGTTGCTGAACCATTTGCAAATATGGAAGTTTCGCCAAAAGTAGACAGAAATGTAATGCAGCGAAATAGAACGCAGTTTGCAATTGCTACTGGTTTGGCATTAAGGAGCTTTTCATCATGCCACATATAAATCTATTGCCGTGGCGAGAGCTACAGCGTGAAGAATCAAAAAAGAAATTTATAACAATTTTAGTGGCCGTTGCAGTATTTTGTTTTTTAAGTATGTATTTACTTAGTTCTTTTTATGCGGGTTTAAAAGATGGTCAAAATTTAAAAAATAACTATTTAAGCTCAGAAATCAGCATGCTTGATAAAAAAATCAGTGAAATAAGAGGTTTAGATAGAAAAAAAGAAAACTTACAACAACGTATGCATTTGATTGAAGAGCTACAAAGCAGCCGTAATTTAGGTACTCAAATTATGGATGAAGTAGCTAAAATTGTTCCTCAAGGCGTGTATTTAACTAAGCTTGAGCGCCGTGGTAGTCAAATTGATGTAGTAGGGCGCAGTGAATCAAACAATCGTTTATCTACTATGCTGCGTCAGGTACAAAGCTCATATTTATTAGAAAGACCTACCATGCAAGGCATTGTGGCAGGCGATCAAACATCACGGTTACTCAGTGATTTTAATATGGAGTTTTACGTAAAACCATTTGATGAAATTGGTGAGGTAAGTGATGAACCTTGATTTAAAAGCCTTAAATGAAATAGATTGGAATGAAATTGAGCTCGACAACATTGGTGAGTGGCCCGTTGCGGTAAAAGCAATTTGTTGCTTATTTATAGCCGGTTTAGTGTTGTTTTTTAGTTATAGCCTATTGGTATCTGATGAAATAGACAGCTATCACAGCGCGGTAGCTAAAGAAGTAGAGCTACGCAGTACCTACAGAACAAAGTATGCCGTAGCCAGTAAGCTTGACATATACCGCGAGCAAATGGTTGAAATGGAAGATAAGTTTTCTAAACTACTAAAGCGATTACCTACCTCAAATGAAACCCCAGGCCTGTTAGACGATTTATCTTATGTAGGTACTACTAGCGGTTTAACATTTTTGAAAATTGGCTGGTTACCTGAAGTCGAAAAAGAGTTTTATACTGAGCTGCCAATTAAAATTGAAGTAATAGGCACTTACCATGAATTTGGTGAGTTTGTAGGAAAAGTAGCCCAATTACCACGAATTGTAAGTTTACATGACTTTTCGATTGTATCATCTGGCGAAAAGCAACTAACATTCAGTGTGGTAGCAAAAACATATCGTTATGAAGAAGGGGTTAAAAAGTGAGATTAGTCCCTTTATTATCATTGTCAGTTTTATTGTTGGCAGGTTGTAACGACGATACGTCTGAGCAAAAAGAATTTATTGACCAAGTTAAGGCAAGCACTACTGCAAAAGTTGAGGAAATTCCTGAATTAACGCAGTTTGAACATTTTGAATATAATGCATCGCAGTTACGTAGTCCTTTTGTGGCTCCACAGCCTGAGATTATTCAAAATAAGCTAACGCAAATTAAAAATTGTTTACACCCTGACCCTGATAGAGTGAGAGAGCCACTAGAAAAGTACCCGCTCGATAACCTATCAATGAAAGGTACATTAGGCTCTAACGGGCAAATGTGGGCACTGATCACCGCAGCGGATGAAACGCTGCATAGGGTAACGGTAAATAATTACTTAGGGACGTATGACGGTAAAGTTAAGTCTGTAAGTAGTGATTATGTAGAACTAGTTGAATTAATCCCTGATGGGTCGGGTTGTTGGAAAGAGCGGCTGACTAAATTGGAAATGTTAGAGGCGGCAAATAATGGCGCAAATTAATAATAAAAAAGGTAAAACACACATGCATAAGGATGTACTTTGGCATCATCGTTTTCAAACGGTGTTATTTGTCATATTGGCTCTTTTTGTTGCAAAAACAGCCAGTGCAGCGCCGCTACTTTATGATGTACGTTATAACCCCTTGCTAAAAGGCGAGACAGAGTTACAACTTGTATTTGACGAAGAGCTAACACAACAACCTAAAATTCAAGTACACAACACACCAGCGCGCATAGAAATGTTATTTGACGGTGCAGAACTAGAACAGGGTCTTGAAAATGTGCCGGTCGATCACGCAGGTATTAACAGTGTAAGCAGCGTACTGACAGAGCAAGGCTTAAAAGTTACGGTAAATTTAGAGCGTTTAAAAATATACGAAACACAAGTTAATAATAACTTAGTGTCGTTGCGTATATCTGATAATCCGCTGACTGAACAAGCTTCTGATGAAAGCAGCAATGGTTATGATGCCTCAAGCGCTTATATTAATCTGATTCAATCTATTGATTTTCGCCGTGGTGAAAAAGGCGAAGCAAAAGTTTTAGTATTTTTACAAGACACGCAAGCTGCAATAGAAGTACATGAAAGTGGTGGAAAAATAATTGCAGAGTTTCATCACACAGATATTTTAGATGACTTACTGTATGAATTAGATGTGCTAGATTTTGGTACTGTAGTAAGTACCATTGAGACCTTTAAAGAAGATAGCTTAAGCCGTGTAGTTATTGAGCCTAATGCTGCTTTTACCTTTACCTACCAGCAAATAGATAACATTTTAACGTTAACCATTGAAAAAGATGAAACGCAAAATGCCTATTTAGATGGCGGCAAGGAATATCAAGGTCGTCCAATGACCTTAAACTTCCAAGATATTTCGGTTAGAGCTGTACTGCAAATAATAGCGGGTTATAACGAGTTTAACTTAGTAACGAGTGACTCAGTAACTGGCAATATTACACTTCGTTTAGATGGCGTTCCATGGGATCAGGCTTTAGATGTTGTACTGCGTATTAAAGGCCTTGATAAGCGTATGGATGGCTCTATATTGATGGTTGCGCCAGCTGAAGAGCTCGCAGCACGTGAAGCTAAAGATTTACTAGCAAAACAAAAGGTCGAGGATTTAGAGCCGCTTTACAGTGAGTATATTCGTTTAAACTACGCTAAGGCTGAAGATTTTGCGGATTTACTGAAAACCGACACTAACAGCATCATTTCTGCCCGAGGCAGTGTATCGGTTGACCAGCGTACCAATACATTACTTATTAAAGATACAGCGAAGAGCATTGAGAGCATTCGCCGTATGATTGAAACACTCGATATTCCAGTGCAACAGGTTGTTATTGAATCACGTATGGTAACAGTGCGCGATAACGTCACAGAAGATTTAGGCGTGCGTTGGGGATTTAGTGATCAACAAGATAGCGATGGTATCTCTGGCTCGCTTGAAGGAGCTGAGTCTATCTCAAATGGCACTATTCCTGATTTATCAGACCGTCTTAATGTAAACCTACCTATTACTAACCCTGCGGCAAGTATTGGTTTACACATAGCTAAGTTGGCTAATGGCACTTTAATTGATTTAGAGCTAAGTGCTTTAGAAGAAGAAAATAAAGGTGAGATTATTGCGAGCCCGCGCATTACTGCAGCTAATCAGCAAAAAGCGCGTATTGAGCAAGGTACTGAAATCCCCTATACCGAATCAGCCTCAAGTGGTGCTACTACTGTAAGCTTTAAAAAAGCGGTATTGAGCCTTGAGGTTACACCGCATATAACGCCTGATAACAAAGTTATTTTAGACTTAGTTATTACACAAGATACTCGTGGCGAAACGGTTCAAACCGGAACAGGTGAAGCGGTTTCGATAGACACTCAACAAATTGAAACACAAGTGCTGGTTGATAACGGCCAAACCGTTGTGCTGGGTGGTATTTTTCAGCAGCAAATAATTAATACCACAAATAAAGTACCTGTACTTGGTGATATTCCATATGTTGGACGCTTATTTAAGAGCACCAGCGAGTTTAATGAGAAACGTGAATTACTTATTTTCGTGACACCGAAAATACAAATAGATTAAAATTTAGTGGTTTTATGTTCGTCAACGAGTGTTTATTGATAATAATTGCTCGTTATATGGCTTTTTATTGTAATAGACTTGAAATACCCGGCCAATTACTGAGATAATCCCCTCCTTAATTTTGGGGCCAGGTCGTTAGGCGGGGTTTTATTTCAAATTTTAGAGTTCGTTTGTACTAAAAGATATGGCTGAGAAACGTAATATATTTCTAGTTGGCCCCATGGGGGCTGGCAAAAGCACGATTGGTCGTCACATCGCTGACCAATTACACCTTGAATTTGTCGATTCTGATCAAGAAATCGAACGCCGTACCGGTGCAGATATTGCCTGGGTGTTTGATCTTGAGGGTGAAGAAGGCTTTAGACTTCGTGAAGAATCTGTTATTGGCGACTTAACCGAAATGCAAGGTATTGTACTTGCAACCGGTGGTGGTTCAGTAATGAGTAAAGAAGTTCGAAACAAGCTTTCGGCTCGTGGTATCGTTGTATACCTAGAGACACCTATAGAAAAGCAAGTTGCACGCACGCAACGCGACAAGCGTCGCCCATTACTGCAAACTGAAGAAGCACCTCGTAATGTACTAGAGCGCTTAGCAGAAGAACGCGAGCCACTATACAAAGAAGTTGCCGATTTTGTTGTACGCACCGATGAGCAAAGCGCTAAAGTTGTTGCTAACCAAATCATCGAGAAATTAGATTTTTAAAAACCAATAATAAAGGAAATAACAAAGCATGCTTGAATTAACTGTTAATTTGGACGAGCGAAGTTATCCTATTTTTATTGGTCAATCTGCACTTCAAGATAATGGCCGCCTTGTTCACCACATTGGTGATTGTCGGCCTATCATTATCACTAACGACACAGTTGCGCCTTTATATTTACAAGGACTGCTTGATTCGTTAGCTGATCTAGACCCTCTTTCTTTTGTCATTCCCGATGGTGAGCAATACAAGTCACTTGAATGGTTTGAGAAAATATCTGCTTTTTTATTGCAAAATAATTGCGGCCGAGACACATGCTTAATTGCACTAGGTGGCGGCGTTATTGGCGATTTAACAGGCTTTGTTGCTGCATGTTATCAGCGCGGTGTACCGTTTATTCAAATTCCGACCACGGTACTATCACAAGTTGACTCCTCTGTAGGGGGCAAAACAGCGGTAAATCACCCACTGGGTAAAAACATGATTGGGGCGTTTTATCAGCCGCAAGCGGTTTTTATTGATACTAATTCACTTCACACTTTACCGGCGCGCGAATTTGCAGCGGGTATGGCCGAAGTTATTAAGTATGGTTTAATTTACGATACCGAGCTATTTGCTTTTATTGAGCAAAATGTAGAAAAGCTACAGCAACTAGATGAAGCAAGTTTGCAGCATATTATTTATAGATGTTGTGAAATTAAAGCGCTTATCGTGGCGCAAGATGAAAAAGAAAATGGCCTTCGTGCATTACTCAACTTAGGGCATACCTTTGCGCATGCAATTGAAGCGCAAATGGGATACGGTGTATGGCTACATGGCGAGGCTGTTGCTACCGGAATGGTACTTGCTGCTAAATTAGCGCATACACGCGGTGACTTATCGCAAACTGAGGTAGATAGAATTGTAACGCTACTCAAGCTTTATAATTTACCGACTGAGATCCCAAGTGAAATGACTGCTGAGCAGTTTTTAATGCATATGCGTAAAGACAAAAAAAATAAAAAAGGCACTATCCGCTTTATTTTACCTACTCAATTTGGTCAATGCGCATTGGTAGATGACGTATCAGACGACCAAGTTAGAGCGTTAATCGAGCAATAATGCAGGCGCAAATTTTACCAAGCCGTGCGGCGTTGGTGGATAGAATCGCTCTGCAATTTGAATACGGGCAAAACTTAATTGTATTACTAGGCACCTCTGGCTTAGGCAAAAGTTATATGCTCGAAACCTTCATCACCGACAAATACAACAGTTTTAATAAAGCATTTGTACAAGTAAGTGCCAGTGTAAATGATGTATCACTGATGAGTGATATATTAGAGCAAAGCTTTAACTCTCCGCTGATTGACCACGATTTATCGTTAAGTGAAAACTTTTACCAATTGTTGCAGCAGCAGCCGTGTGAGGCTTGTTTGTGGGTGCTCGATAATGCAAGGCACTTATCTGAAGAATTATTACAGGAATTAGAGTTACTTGCCAAAAACAGCCCTGTAACGCTTTATATCATGCTAGCTTCGCAATCAAAGCTAGCTATTAATAATGCCGTTGAAATTTACTTAGAGCCTTTATCTGCACATGAATCTAAACAGCTAATGAGCTGGTATTTTCCTAATTTACCGTACGATGAAGACCCCGTATTTAGCGCATTTTTAAATGAAGCGAATGGCAACCCCAGCTTATTATTAGCATGGCAACCAACCGAGCATGTGGCTGATATTGTAAAAAAAGATAAAGTGTCGTGGCGAGTACACTTAATCTCGTTGTTAATTATAATTATGCTACTTATCATTGGGTTGCTGTATAAAAATGACATGACCCAGTGGTGGCAAACGTACTATCAAAATCAACAAAGCCAGGACATAGATACCGCTATTCCTGCTTCTAAAATTACCGCTATCCCAAGCGCGGATAAAGAAGTCAGTAATGACAATTCTGATATATCAAAAGCGGATTTGCCTTTAGAGGCGCTCAGCAATAAATCACAAGCTAATGTAGCGCCCCATAAAAACGATGTACCGGCGATAATGCAAAGCCTAACGCGTGAGGCTCAACAAAGCGCTCAAAGTGAGCAAAGTGAGGCGTTACCACAAAGCTTAAACACTCCTGAGAATATTGAGCCAATTGAAAGTGACGATAAAGAAAGTCCGCAGCCTAAAACCTCAAATAACGTATCCGATAACGCTTGGTATTTAGCACAGCCAGATAATAATACAACTGTGCAGCTGCTAGCCGTTACACAGGAAAAAATCACCCGTGAGTTTATTATTCAACATAATTTAAGCCAGCGCGCTAAGGTTTACCAAACTAAGCGAAATAATAAAGTGTGGTGGGTGGTTACTATTGGTAGTTATGCATCACTCGCTGATGCTAAAAGTGCGTTGTCTGCCTTGTCGAGTGCGCTTAGAAAGAACAAGCCTTTTTATAAAAAAATCAGCAAAATAAAACAAGAAATTGCACGACTTGATCAGTAAACTGACTCACTTTAGTGTAAAATCGCGCTACAGCAGATTGAAGTTAAGAACCAATGCAACAAAAGAGTAGAGCCTTCCTTAAATGGGCTGGCGGTAAATACAGCCTAGTTGAAGATATTAATGCACGTTTATCTCAAGCCAGCAAACACGCTGAAACCTTGGTAGAACCTTTTGTAGGTGCAGGCTCGGTATTTTTAAATAGTAATTTTAAACACTATTTACTCAACGACATCAATGCTGATTTAATTAACTTATACAAAGAGCTCAAGCGCTCGCCTGATGAGTTTATAAGTGACTCTAAAAAACTATTTGTTGATTTAAATAACCACCCAGACGCTTACTACGAATACCGTGTACAGTTTAATAAAAGCAATGATGTATATGAGCGCGCAATGCTCTTTTTATACATGAATCGCCATGGTTACAATGGGCTGTGTAGGTATAATCTCAAAGGCATTTTTAACGTGCCATTTGGTAAATATAAAAAGCCTTATTTTCCAGAAAAAGAAATGTACTTTTTTGCCGAAAAAGCACAAAAAGCCACATTTACCTGCCTAAGCTACGATGATGTATTTAAGCTTGTGCCAAACAATGCGGTTATTTATTGTGATCCGCCTTATGTGCCGCTAAGTAAAACAGCGTCGTTTACCTCTTATGCTAAAGGCGGGTTTAATTTAGACGATCAAGCAAACTTGGCAAACTTAGCCGAGCAAGCTGCGTTTGAAAACAATACCCCAGTGCTTATATCTAACCACGATACCGTATGGACGCGAAAAATTTATAGCCAAGCTACGCTTGGTAAAATTCAGGTAAAACGTACTATCAGCCCTAAAGGTGGATCACGCAACAAGGTCGACGAGCTAATGGCTATGTATTTAGCACCCAAGCAACCACTGCGTAAATTGTCACTACAAAAATAACAAAAAACAGCACAGCTAAAGCAATAATAAAAAGAGGGGAGTGTTGCTGGAAGTCGGCTTGGCGTTTGTGCTCTGATTGCACACCAAAAAATGCTGCTAGCACACTTTGCAACGCGCTAATAAAGTGCAGCATTATTTAAAATAGAGGTTTTATTGAAGGCGTATTCTTAGCGTCTTCTGAGCTAGTTAATAGCTCTAATAAATCTAAATAATGGAACTGCGCACTGCGACTATCGCCTGTTAGCCACGAAAACCACGATGAGTCTTCTTCTACTTTCGCACACGTTAAGGTGTTTGAAGCGTTTTTACTACTTGCCTGATGCTGACAATTGCTAACTAAGCTTAAATCTTGCTCAGAACTTGGCGCAAAACTAAATGCCCCAATAAATAACAATGCCGACGCAATTAAGATCCCTGTTTTAAATGCACGCATAATATTAGCCTAAAATTAAGTTACTCCTTTAATAATAACAAAAGCTGTATAAATAACAAACTAATATTTATCTGTAATAGCTAAGGCCTGATGAAACTTGCGAGTTAAAGTGTGCTCTCAAGCTAAGAGTTTTTAAATCGCGCCCCGAAGTTTGTAATCGAGTGGGCACAATAACTGCTCTTACGTTAATCTAATAGCTTACATCATGTAAGCAAAGCTTGTGCGTCTACTCACGGCCTTACCAAAAATTAAACATGCTGCCCAAAACTCAACCACTAAAGCTTTTCATAAATAAATACTTATATATTTAAATCGATATTTTTAGTTATGCCTAATTTACAGTGTATTACTTGGGAAACCTCAGCATTTACGGTACATTAAGGCATATTTTACTGATTGACGGATTACTATGTTAAACCCTGAACAAAAATACTTAATTGCGCCTTCTATTTTGTCAGCCGATTTTGCAAAATTAGGCGAAGATGTGGATAAAGTACTCGCTGCAGGCGCTGATGTAGTACATTTTGATGTCATGGACAATCACTACGTGCCTAATCTCACTATTGGGCCTATGGTGTGTAAAGCGCTTAGAGATTACGGTGTAACAGCGCCTATAGATGTGCACCTAATGGTAAAACCAGTCGATAGTATAATCCCTTTGTTTGCAGAGGCCGGCGCATCAATAATTACTTTTCACCCTGAGGCCAGCGAGCATATAGACCGCACCATACAGCTCATTAAAGACCATGGTTGTAAAGCGGGCTTAGTATTCAACCCTGCCACTAGCCTTAGCTACCTCGATCACGTTATTGATAAGCTAGATACTATTTTATTAATGTCGGTAAACCCAGGCTTTGGCGGCCAAAGCTTTATTCCCCACACCCTTGAAAAACTAGCTCAAGCTAAGCAGCGTATAGTTGCGTCGGGTCGTGATATTCGCCTAGAAGTAGATGGTGGTATTAAGGTTGATAACATAGCGGCAGCAGCGCAAGCAGGTGCCGATATGTTTGTAGCAGGGTCTGCTATTTTTAATGAGCCTGATTACAAGGTTGTTATTGATCAAATGCGTGAGCAGTTAGGAAACGTAAAGTAATGAAATATGATGTAGCTTTGTTCGACCTTGACGGCACACTTGTTGATAGCGTTTACGATTTATACCTAGCAGTAAACTTAACACTGAGTGATTTAGCGTTTCCTATTGTTAGCCAAAGCTTGGTTGAAAGCTGGATAGGCAACGGTATTGAAACCCTAGTCAAGCGTGCACTCAGCGGCGATATGCAAATTAGCGAACATTTAGATGAAGCGCTTAGTGCAAAAGCCATTGCCTTATTTTACCAACATTATGAGCAGCTAGTGGGCAAGTATAGTGTGTTGTATCAGCATGTAGAAACAGGGCTCAGTGCTTTGCGGGGCATGCCAAAAGCACTTGTTACTAATAAGGCGCGTCTATTTACCGAGCTACTACTTGATAAGCTTTCCCTTACCAGTCACTTTGAAGTGATAGTGTGTGGAGACGATATGGCTAAAAAGCCTTCACCAGCGCCTTTATTGTATGCATGTAAAAAGCTGAATGTTGAGCCGAGTAAGGCTATTATGATTGGCGATTCAAAAAGCGATATATTGGCAGCACATGCCGCTAAAATTGATGTAATAGCGGTGGATTATGGTTATAACCAAGGCGAAAATCTTGAGGATTATAATCCACAGTACCTATGCGATAACTTCTTAGATATAATACCAACACTAACACAGCGTTAAAATTTTTAATTAACTAAACACTAAAGGAAAATCATGAGTAAACCAGTAGTTTTAAGTGGCATTCAGCCAACCGGTGGTATGACAATAGGCAACTATGTTGGCGCTATTAACCAGTGGCTAAAGCTACAGGAAGACCACGAAAGTTTCTTTATGCTTGTTGATTTACACGCGATTACCGTGCGCCAAGAGCCTGAACTTCTTCGCTCTCGTGTATTAGATGGTATAGCGTTATATGCGGCATGTGGCATAGACCCTGAAAAATCGGCCTTATTTGTACAGTCGCAAGTGCCAGAACACGCGCAGTTAGCATGGGTGCTAAATTGTTACGCACAAATGGGCGAGCTTAACCGCATGACTCAGTTTAAAGACAAGTCATCTAAGCATGCTAACAATGTAAACGTCGGTTTATTCTCGTACCCAGTATTGCAAGCAGCGGATATTTTATTATATCAAGCTGACCAAGTACCGGTAGGGGATGACCAAAAGCAGCACTTAGAGTTAACGCGTGATATAGCGACACGCTTTAATAATTTATACGGTGACGTATTTAAGTTACCAGAGCCATATATTCCCGAATTTGGCGCACGTGTAATGAGCCTTCAGGATCCGCTCAAAAAAATGTCTAAGTCTGACGAAAACCCTAATGGCTACATCATGCTATTAGATGAGCCTAAAAAGATTGAGAAAAAGCTTAAAAAAGCAGTAACCGATTCAGACGAGCAAGCGCGTATTTACTTTGACCGTACTGAAAAGCCAGGCGTTTCTAATTTACTTACTTTATTAAGCGTAGCCACTAAGCGCTCAATTGAAGACTTAGTGCCAGAGTATGAAGATAAAATGTATGGCCACCTGAAAAAAGACACAGCCGATGCAGTTGTTAGCATGATTGAGCCAATCCAAGCACGTTTTAAAGAGATCAGAGAAGATCAAAACCTACTTGATAGCATCATGAAATCAGGCGCAGAAAAGGCCAGTGTACGTGCAGAAAAAACACTTAAATCGGTTTACGATGCACTAGGGTTTATTCCTCGTACATAAATTGCTTTCTTAGGGCGTGTTGATCTTTGCGGATTGAAATTTGTTCAATCTAGGGGCGATTAAATCGCGGCGCGAGGTTTGTAACCTAGTGG
>NZ_AUTO01000039.1:0-13463 GCF_000498055.1 Pseudoalteromonas sp. TB51 | reverse complement strand
CCTGCCACACCTTGCACAGATAAATCATCACGTTCGCGCTCATCCCAATGCTTAAAGTTTACAAACCCTATTGCTGAGTTTTGACCAGAACCTGCAAAGCTAAATCCGGTTACCGTAAAAATACCGTTAACAGCTTCAGATTGATCGTTTAAATAGTGGTTTTCTACTTTTTTAACCACTTCTAATGTTTCTTCGGTAGTTGAGCCTGCAGGCAGAGAAACCTGGTTAAACAAAATACCTTGGTCTTCATCAGGTAAAAACGCTGTAGGTAGGCTTGAAAAGATATACACCATGCCCGCAACAATAAGGCCATAACATAAAAGGTAGCGCTTAGATAAGCGGATCATACGGCTTACAAAACTTTGCGCGCCGGCATTTGTTTTATCAAACCCGCGGTTAAAACCACTGAAAAAACGGCCAAACATCGAGCTATTATCATGCACGTGGCTAGGCTTTAAAAGCGTGGCACACAATGCAGGTGTTAAAATAAGTGCTACTAATACCGAGAGCCCCATTGCTGATACCAGCGTAATAGAAAACTGACGATAAATAACACCGGTAGACCCACTAAAGAACGCCATCGGAATAAATACAGCCGACAGCACCATGGCAATACCTACTAGCGCGCCTTTAATTTCATCCATCGATTTACGTGTTGCTTCAAGCGCAGAGAGTTTTTCTTCACTCATTACACGCTCAACGTTTTCTACTACAACAATCGCATCATCAACCAGTAGACCTATGGCAAGTACCATCGCAAACATGGTTAATGTATTTATTGAATAGCCAAACGCGTACAAAATACCAAAAGTACCTAACAACACCACAGGTACAGCTATAGTTGGAATAAGCGTAGCGCGGAAGTTTTGTAAAAACAGATACATAACAACAAATACCAGCACAACCGCTTCTATCAATGTATGCACTACTTTTTCAATCGATAACGAAACAAACGGAGTAGTATCATAAGGAACAACAACATCTAAGCCTTCAGGAAAAAACGCTTTTAACTCTTCAATAGCAGCTTTTACACCTTCTGCGGTATCGAGTGCATTTGCCCCACTGGCAAGCTTAATACCTAAGCCCGATGCTGGTTGTCCATCGTAACGCGCTACAACACGATAGCTTTCACCACCAAGCTCTACACGGGCTACATCTTCAAGGCGTACAAACGAGCCATCGGCGTTTGCCTTAACTATAATGTCTTCAAACTCTTTTGCTGTTTGTAAACGGCTTTGCGCAGTAACGGTAGCATTAAGTTGCTGACCTTCAACCGCAGGCATGCCGCCTAATTGCCCAGCAGACACTTGGGCGTTTTGAGCACTGATTGATGCACTAATATCAGCAGGGGTTAACTTGTAGTTTTGCAGCTTAGCTGGGTCTAACCAAATACGCATAGCATACTGAGAACCAAACAGCTGAACCTCACCTACCCCTTCAACACGCGAAACAATATCTTGAACATTAGATGACACATAATCACCAATATCGATATTCGTCATGCTGCCATCTTTTGATACAAAACCGAGTACCATTAAAAAGTTACGTGCAGACTTAGCCACCGATACACCTTGCCTTTGCACTTCTTCAGGTAGCAAAGGGGTGGCTGTGGCTAACTTGTTTTGCACTTGTACCTGTGCAATATCTGGGTCAGTTTCGGCGCTAAATGAAAGCGTAAGGGTTGCTGAACCACTCGACTCAGAAGTCGATGACATATATAGCAAACCATCAAGGCCTTTCATTTTTTGCTCAATAACTTGGGTAACCGTATCCTCTAGGGTACGTGCTGATGCGCCCGGGTATGTTGCAGTAATACTAATTGCCGGCGGGGCAATTGACGGGTACTGAGCTATTGGTAAACTTTGAATAGCTAAAACACCTGCAAGCATAACCACGATAGCAAGTACCCATGCAAAGATGGGTCTGTCGATAAAAAATCGTGACATTAAAACTCTCCGTTATTGCGCTTTGTCAGCTGTTGCTGATGGTGAAACTTCAGTCGGTGTTACCGGCGCTCCAGGGCGAATTTTTTGTAATCCTTCAATAATCACTTTATCGCCATCGCTTAGCCCGTCGGTTACTAACCAGTTTGAACCAATCGTTCTGTCTACTTTTAAAACACGGCTTTCAACGGTGTTTTCTTTGCTAACAACCATGGCTGTTGGCTCGCCTTTTGTATTACGGCTAACCCCACGTTGCGGCACTAAAATAGCGTTTTGTTTTACGCCCTCAACCACTGAGGCACGTGCATACATACCCGGTAATAATAACTTATCAGGATTTGGGAATTTAGCGCGTAAAGTAACCGACCCTGTGCTTGGGTCTACAGTCACTTCAGAGAACTGTAACGTGCCTTTAAGTGGGTAAGTTGAGCCATCTTCCATTTGCAATTCAACATCTGTTTGCGATTGTGAATCAACGCTCAATAAACCTGAAGAAATAGCTTTTTTAAGTTGAGTTAGCTCGTTGCTTGATTGGGTTAAATCAACATAAATAGGGTCAAGCTGGGTCACTGTTGCCAGTGCTGTTGTTTGATTAGCGCTAACAAGCGCACCAACAGTAACGCTCGATTTACTAATTTGGCCACTGATTGGAGAAGATACATGGCTGTAGTCTAGGTTAATTTGCGCCGATTTAAGCTGTGCTTTTGCCGTTAATAGCTCTGCTTGCGCTTGCTTTTGCGCTGCATCTGCTTCGTCAAAGTCTTGCTGACTTACGGCTTTAATTTTTAAAAGCTCGCTATAACGCGACGCTTTTGATTTAGTGCTGGCAATACTTGCCTCAGCGCGGGCAACAGCTGCTTCGCTTGCTGCTAGGTCAGCTTCAAACGTAGCGGGGTCAATTTGATAAAGCGCTTGGCCTTGCTTAACTTGAGCACCTTCTTTAAATAAACGCGATTGCACAATGCCACTTACTTGCGGGCGGATTTCCGCAATTTGAAAAGCACTAATGCGACCGGGAAGCTCCTTTTTTAGTGTAAGCGCTTGGCTTTTTAATGTAATTACACCAACAGGTACTGCTTGTGGAGCTGAAGCTTGTTGCGAGTCAGCTGCTTGGTCGCAACCTGTTAAAGCAACAGATCCAACAAGGGCTGTTAATACAAATAAAGCGATGCGAGAACGCTGCATGTTAAATACCTTTTAGTCTATTTATGTCTAGAGTGAACGATCATTCTAAAGTAAATCTAAACGAGAATAAATTAAAATGGGTGCAAATTTACACTAACTTACAGTTGCAAAATTAAACTACGCCATAGGTTGTAGAAGGTGTTAACTTGATGAAAAATAAAACGGACAAGTATGAAAAATAAACTTTATTGCGGTGCGTTATTTATTAACCTGCAACAAAAAAGCCAAGCTAAGCTTGGCTTTAATGCAAATTTATAACTATTTACTTATACGAGACACCAACAATTGCTCAACCCTTATGCCCTCAACATCAACCACCTCAAATTTAAAGCCATTAAAGGTAAAGTGCTCAGCACGTTTAGGTATACGCTTCATTGTGTATATTAAAAAGCCAGCCACGGTTTCAAAGTGCATTTGATCGGGAAACTCTTCAATGTCTAATACTTTTGCTAAATCAGAAATCGGGGTTAAACCATCCACTAACCACGAGTGCTCATCGCGGGCAATAATAAGTTCATCGCCTTGGTGGGTAATTAAATCTCCCATAAACCCTTTCATTAAATCTTTTACGGTAACAATACCGACTAACAAGGCATATTCATTTACTACCACAGCAAACGGTTTTGCAGCACTTTTAAACGCATTTAGTGCCTCAGACAGGCTTAGGGTTTCAGGTAAATAAAACACGTCTGTTTCAATCAGCGCTTGCTTAATATTAGCTGGCTCACCTTTTAGTACTTGTCGTAGTATATCTTTTGACTCAACAGAGCCGCGTAATTTATCTAAATTTCCCGACACCACTAAAAAATGATTATGGGGGTTTTCAATAATTTTGGTGGCTATATCGTGGCTGCTTTCATTTAAGTCAAAATAAACTATTTGGTCGCGTGGGGTCATTACACTTGATAAAAAGCGTGCTTCTAGTTCAAACACATTGCCAATTAGCTCATACTCTTGTTGTTGTAAGCTGCCGTATTCTGCGCCCGCATCCATCATCGCCACAATGTCTTCGGTGGTAACAATATCTTCTCGCTCTGCGGGTACTTTAAATAAACGCAGTACAAAATTAGTTAAACCATTAAAAAACATTACTAATGGCGTAAGTGCAAAAGTAACCCATCGCATTATCGTTACCACACGCACAGCCACCGCTTCGGGCATGATCATCGCTAAACGCTTTGGCATTAAATCGGCAAATAATATAAACAGCGAGGTAATGGTAAAAAACGAAAATAAAAAGCTAATTTTTTCAAGGTGTACACCTTGATAAAAAAGCACCAAGATACTTTGTACATAAGGCGATAGCGCTTGTTCGCCTACTATTCCGCCTAAAATAGCAATCGCGTTTAAGGCAATTTGGATCATCGCAAAAAACGCCCCTGGATTTTCTTGCAGTTTTAATACCGCGGCCGCGTTATCACTGCCTTCATCGGCCATTACCCGCAGTTTAATTTTACGCGACGCTGCGATAGCAATTTCCGACATGGCAAACAACGCACTGATCAAGATCAATAAGCTAATCCCGATTAAATCACCCATTTAACGCTCCAAAAGTTAGCGCTTTTTCAATAAAAAGCAGCTGATTATAGACGCTTTTTTAAACGCGGCAATTTATATTTATGCTTTTACAGGCTAAATTAATAAGCAATTGAATTAGCGTTGTTTATTTTTCTTTTTTGCTTCATCGAATGCCAGCGCGAGTCTATCTTGTAGGCTTTGCGGCATGTTTTTATTACAGGCAAAGTAAAGGGGGGAGTGTTGTGTATTGAGCGTAAATATAGGCTCTAATAATTTAAGCTTTGGCTCAAACTGTGCGCGGTAGTTAAATTGTTTTTTACTTAAAATAACAAAGTCGAGAATATCGTGCCGTGTACTTATTAATTTATCTATTTTGTCTAAGCTATCAATTATCAATAAGTTTTTAGCCTCACTAAAGCCACGCTCTAGCAAATAATGGTGGCTAAAATTATCCCTAAGCACCGCTGTTTTATATTTTTTAGCGTCGTTAAGCGTTTTTAAGCGAATGTTTCGTGATTTAAGGGCATAAATAGCAGAGTCAAAACTTTCAAGCTCAGCCACCCAGCTAAACTTATCTTCTCGCTTAGGTAACCTTACAATAGAAAATATACAGGTATTCGTATCTCTTAATACTGCATTATAAGACACAGCCCAACTGTGCGCTAACATAGTGTATTTAATATCTGTATTGGCGAGCGCGTTTCTCACTTTATCTACAGAGCGCCCTGCAAGTTGGTTGTTTTCGTCAATGTATTGAAAGTCGGGGAATACTTCGGTCACTATTGTAATTTCAGCTGCATTAAGCCTTATGCATGCAAAACACAACAAAAATAAGTACAGCTTCATTTAGCTTCGCCTCAAAACTAAAACAGATATACACCAACTATAGCCGAGGGTAACCGAACCGCTAGTTTTTAACCTAGCCCTATACACTGATAGGACTAGATTATTTAAAGACTAACTTGCTATTTATTCATTGCACTAATTAAGAACGCTGAAATCTTAGCGCCTTCACGTAATGTTGTTTCTGAACTTGCTTGGCCTACTAATGAGCTGTCGGTAAATGGCGCTATTTCCATCATGTCGGCGCCAGTAATTGGAAACTCATCGGCAATAGCTTGTAAAATATCCAGTGCATGTTGCGGGGTTAATCCGTTATCTTCTGGTGTGCCCGTAGCTGAGGCAAATTCGGCATCGAGTGCATCTATGTCAAAGCTTACATACACTTCATCTACGTTATCGGCTTTAAGCTGCGCAATGGTTTCATCCGCAACCGCTTTTGCACCACGCTCTATTATTTCATTAGCCCAATGTTGTTTTACACCAAAGGTGCTTTCCCAGTGCGATTTAGGTTTACCGCTTGAGCGAATACCAAACTGGATTAAATGATGAGGTGCAGGTAAAAACTCTAATATATGCGTACACCACGAGCCAAAACATAAATCTATCCCTAAGCGCTCTACTAATAAATCGGTATGCGCATCAAAATGAATAATAGCGGTACGTTTGCCTTGCTCGCGCTTAGCTTTTAAATACGCTTTAGTTAACGGGTAGCTAATTGAGTGATCGCCCCCAATACCAAATATGCCTTTATCTTTAAATGTGGCGTAAAAACTGTCACACACATCTTCGGTAATAGAAAGCGGGCTTACGTAGTAATCATCGTTTTTATCGCCGTATAGGGCTTTTTGGCAGTTTGAAATTGTGGCGTCGTTTAAGTATTTATCATGTAATAAATGCGGGATAACGCGTACATCACCTAAATCAAAAGAGCGGCACTGGGTTTGCTGATCAATCAAGGCTGAGCGTAAAAATAATGGCCCCCAGTTTGCGCCACGTAAAATACCGCCGCCACAATCTGAGCTAATACCTAACATAACCGCTTTGTGAGGAGATTCGGGTAATTGTGTTAAAGAATCGCGCCACAAAACATCAACATTTTCGCTTTGCCCATACAATTTATTACGTAATGCCGCTTTACGCTCTTTCGCGGTATTAACTGTAAATACACCATCGCCAGGTGCACATAAACAGTGCTCTACTTTACGTTTAAACGCGTCAAATTGTGTGCTCATAATAAATCCTATACTTGTGTGTTTTATTCATGTGGTTTTGATTAGTTATGCAAAAACTAAAATTATCGGCCTATTTGCAAATAACGCGTAATGCGCTCACTTATTGCTCAAGCGTTATTTACACGCTTATTTAAAAGACGTTAAAATAAAGCCAAAATCAAACCGTAACTATTTGTTATTAAATAACTAAAAACGCTTTTAACCACGTATTGATAAATTTAAATTATCACCATAATCAATACATATAGACTCTCAATAAACAAGTCAACCACCCGCCTTTTAACGAACTTTAAGCCTTTGATTTAATATTCAATGTGAATGAATAAAGCCATCATTTATAAGTATTTTTCAACATCGGACATACGTCCTGTACTTAATTTACATTTGCCGTAATGATGCTAGATTGACAACAAATTTTTATAAAAAGGCTTAGTTATGGAAAAGGTATTTCACTTAGGATTATGTATTGACGATTTAAAAGGGGCTGAACTTGCTATTGTCCCTGGTGACCCAGATCGCGCTGCACGCATTTCTCAATTCCTAGACAACCCAACCTGCCTTGCTCAAACACGTGAGTTTCATGTTTATTTAGGCCAGTTAAATGGTCACTCTGTGGTGATTTGTTCAACCGGTATTGGCGGCCCTTCAACCTCTATTGCTGTAGAGGAGCTGGCACAGCTTGGCGTACGTACTTTCTTACGTATTGGTACTACTGGGGCAATTCAGCCACATATTAATGAAGGTGATATTTTAGTAAGCCAAGCGTCTGTGCGTTTAGATGGCGCAAGCCAACACTTTGCACCACTTAGCTACCCTGCGGTATCTGACTTTTTTGCAACTCAAGCTATGGTGCAAGCGTGTAAAAACCTAGATATCGACTTCCACATTGGTATTACTGCCTCAAGCGATACATTCTACCCAGGGCAAGAGCGTTACGATACGCACTCGGGTTATGTACCTAAGTCATTACAAGGTAGCTGTGAAGAGTGGCAAAACCTAGGCGTGATGAACTACGAAATGGAGTCTGCTACCTTATTTACCATGTGTGCAGCGCTAGGCCTTAAAGCGGCGTGTGTTGCCGGTGTATTGGTTAACCGTACTCGCCAAGAAATTCCAAATGTTGATCACGGTGAAATTGAGAAAAAATCAGTGGCTGTGGTACTAGAAGCTGCAAAAGTACTATTAGGCTAATGCCTTTTTAGCGCTTTAATAAAACAATAAAGCACAGCAATTGCTGTGCTTTATTGTTTTTAGCTTACCCTGAATTCTGGTTACCTTAGCTTTGCGCTAATCACTTCTATTTCTGGCAAATTGCTAAAGCTTGCAAGTACCGCACGTGCTACTCCCCCTTGGTTTTCATGACCTTGGGTTTCTAACAGTGTAATTGCTTTAATCGTTTTATCGTTAAAGCTAAGACCCGCTAAAAACAATTGACTAAGCGCACTTTGAAGTGGCGAAAGGCTTGGGCTGTAAGCCGCGTTTTCTGCGTAACTGCCGTAAAAGTCACCATTATTAAAGGTGCTTATTTTAACTGCGCTAAAGTTGTTACTGTAAGGCACGTAGGCCATTAGCGCCATGGCTGCTAGTTTTTCATCAAGAGCTGTATCTGCAAATGTGTGTTGCTGCTGTTTTGGGTTAAACAGGCTAAAATCGTTGCCTAAATCAGTGGGGCCAAATGAATGCGGTAATAAATCAGCTAATTTAAAATGTTGCTCTGGTAGTAAAATATCAAACTCTTTTGCATCAGCCAGTTCGTTCATAAACTGCCTGCAATAGCCACATGGGGCATCGCTAATTGCTATTTTTAGTATTTTTTTTGCGCCATTTAACCACGCATTGTTAATCGCCGACTGCTCTGCATGCACGACTAAACTAAGCGCTTGGTGATCAAACTCTACATTAGCACCAAAATAAAAATTTATATCACCTTGCTCATCAAGTGCTTTAACAATCGCTCCCACATGAAAATGAGAAACAGGAGCCACCGAAAATTCAGACGCTAAAGGCAC
Source organism: Pseudoalteromonas sp. TB51 (assembly GCF_000498055.1). NCBI lineage: Bacteria > Pseudomonadati > Pseudomonadota > Gammaproteobacteria > Alteromonadales > Pseudoalteromonadaceae > Pseudoalteromonas > Pseudoalteromonas sp. TB51. The sequence goes on along the minus strand of NZ_AUTO01000039.1, from coordinate 4,733 downwards.
CAAACCTTGTAATAACGAATCATCAGATACATTAAGTTGCGCGCATAATTGGCTAATATCGTTAGGATGTAAAATACCGCGCTGGGCTTTTAATTGGCTGCGTAATGCTTGAGTTTGCGTAACGCTTAGTGAGATATGTGAATTTGTGAGTGCTGTGTCTTGTTGCACAGTAAAAGTTGCTGATGCCATAACATATTATAATTATTTAATGGCTAAGTAGTTTAAAAGGTTAGGCGCCTAAATGCCAGCAAAAAAAGGGGGCACACTGTGCCCCCCTATTTTTTAGTTAAAGTAGACTAACCAGTATTGCGCATACCTGCAGCAATACCTGTCATGGTGATCATTAATGCATTATCAATATCACCTTCACTTACTTTATCGCTTGAACGCGAACGGCGCAGCAGCTCAACTTGCAGTACATTAAGCGGATCGGTGTACGGATTACGCAGCGCAATCGACTCTTTTATCCATGGTTGATCTGCCAATAAGCTATTTTGCGGGCTAAGCGATTGCACTAAGCTAATTGCTTCTTCTAGCTCTTTACGTAACGAAGTACCTAGTGGTTTGTACATATCTTCCACCAGCGCGTTATCGTAATGCTCACTTAACCAGCTATCGGCTTTACTAAATACCATTTCTAGCATTTCAAGGCGTGCTCTGAAAAATGGCCATTGCAGGCTCATTTCGTGCAGTGTTTCTATGCCGTATTTATCGAGTGCCGCTTTTAAGCCTGTTAATGCACCAAGCCATGCAGGTAACATTAAACGGTTTTGGCTCCATGCAAAAATCCATGGAATAGCACGTAAGCTCTCAACCCCACCATTTGGGTTACGTTTAGCAGGACGCGAGCCCAATGGTAATTTAGACAGCTCTAGCTCAGGCGTTGCCATTCTAAAGTAAGGAACAAAGTTTTCATCATGGCGAACCACATTACGGTAGTGATCGCACGACTGCTCGCTTATCAACTTCATCACTTCACGCCATTCTTGCTTAGGCTCTGGCGGTGGTAATAAGTTACTTTGCAGTACGGCACCCGCGTAAATGTTTAAACTTTGCAGTGCTACATCGGGTAAACCAAACTTAAAGCGGATCATTTCGCCTTGCTCAGTTACACGCAAGCCACCTTTTAATGAACCAGGCGGTTGTGAATGCAGTGCTTGTGCAGCAGGTGCACCACCGCGCCCTACCGTACCACCACGACCATGGAATAAAACAAGTTCAATGCCGCGCTCATCGGCAAGCTGCACTAGTTTATCCATTGCTTCGTACTGTGCCCAGCCTGCGGCCATCATGCCGGCATCTTTAGCCGAATCAGAATAACCAATCATGACATTTTGGGTATTTTTAATATGCCCGCGGTACCATACGTTATCAAGCAACGTGGTAATTACATCACTACCAGCGTTTAAATCGTCAAGCGTTTCAAACAAAGGCGCTACTGGTAAATCAAACTGACAGCCACTTTCTTTTAAAAGCAGTTGTACAGCTAAAATGTCAGAGGCGGTACGCGCCATTGAAATAATGTACAAGCCAAATGTTTTTTCATCTTGCTTAGCTATTACATCAAAGGTGTCGAGTACTTCTTGCACCTCTGGACTTGGTTGCCAGTTTTTAGGAATAAGCGGGCGGCGTGAGTTAAGCTCGGTAAGCAAAAATGCTTGTTTGTCTTGCTCTTGCCATTGGTTGTAATCGCCTAAGCCTAGGTGACGTGTAAGCTCAGAAAACACATCGCTGTGGCGGTCTGAATCTTGGCGTACATCAAGTTTTGCCAAACGCAGGCCAAAGCTATTTATACGGTGCAGTAAATCAAGTAATAAACCATCGGCGACAACTTTCATGTTGCACTTTAATAAAGAGCGATAGCACACCTCTACTGGGTGCTTGATTTGATTTATATCAGTGATTAAGTCTTCTGAATCGCTGCGCTTATTCTTGATTTTTGCACCTAAATGCACCACTGTTTCAGAGACTTGGTTTTTAAGCTTTTTAAGTACAGCGCGATAAGGTTCAAAGTCTTGTCCTGCCAGCTCAATTAGCTCATCGCTTGCATCTGACATGCTCAGCTCTGCGCTTAGCGTGTCAATATCACGGCTGTATAAATCAAGCGCCATCCAACGACCATGATCAAGTACTTGCTGTGTTACCTGTGCAGTTACAAATGGGTTACCGTCACGGTCTCCGCCCATCCAAGAGGTAAACTCAATGGGGCTGTAATCAATTGGGAGCTCTAAACTTAAATGCTCTTTAACTTGATCTGAAAACTCACGTAAAAAGCGTGGCACAGCGTGCCATAAGCTGTTTTCAATAACAGCGTATCCCCATTTAGCTTCATCAACTGGGCTTGGGCGAGAACGACGAATATCATCAGTGTGCCATGCTTGGCTGATAAGTTGAGCGATACGGTTTAAAATAGCTTCACGCTCTTGTGGTAAATTGTCTTTGCGCTCAAGCGAGGCTAAACAATCACTTAATTCTACGTGCTTATTAATAATTGTACGGCGCGTCACCTCGGTTGGGTGAGCGGTTAATACTAAGTTTATGTGGAGTTTTGAGAGTGTTTCGGCCAGATGATTACTATCTAATTGGCCTTCTTTTGCTTTTGCAGTTAACGTTTTTAATGTTTGAGTGAGAGGGTTTAGTTGGCAAAAACCAACATCATTAAAACGCGAAACAGTGTGGAACTGCTCTGCTACATTAGCTAAATTTAAAAAATGATTAAATGAACGGGCAACCGGTAAAAGCTCTTCATCACTAAGCGCATGTAGTACCTCAATTAGCGCTTGTCTGTCGTCTTCATTACCACTGCGAGATGACTTTGATAAAGCACGAATTTCCTCTACTTTATCTAAAATCGCTTGGCCTTGGGCATCTTTAATAGTTTGTCCTAGTAGCTGCCCAAGTAAATTAACATTACCTCGCAAGGCGGCATATTGTTCACTCATTTCTCAGTCTCCTTTGTTTCATGGAATGCTATTAATATCATCATGAGCGCAGATTTAATAGATCCATTTGCAATGGTGAATCGTAATTAGCTATATGTAAATTATTAGAAAACGGCTTTTATGATCATTTTTTACGACGCCAGCTGCCCGCTTTGCAATACCGAAATGCAGCACCTTAAAGATGCTGATACTAAACATAAAATTGTTTTAGAAGACCTTAATAGCCACGATTTTAGCGCACGTTATCCAAGTGTTAATAAAAACAAGGCCATGGCTATATTGCATGCACAGTTACCAACTGGGGAGATGATTTACGGCTTAGATGTTACCTATCAAGCGTGGAGAACAGTAGGAAAATACCGCTGGTTGAAAATTTTTCGCTTGCCAATAATTCGCTACTTCGCTGATGCCGCCTATATATTTTTTGCAAAACACAGACAAAAAATAAGCCGTTTGCTCATGCCAAACGCCTCCTGTTTAAACGGCCAATGCACTGTTAATACAAAGGACAAACAATGAAAACAATTGTTTTATTTGGTGCCAGCAGCGCAATAGCACAAGCTTATATTGAGCACCTACAAATAAATGCCCCCACAGTGCAAGTTATATGTGTTAGCTCAAAAAAGGCAGATACAAATAGTAATGTTGTTTACCTAAAGAGCGATTACACAGCGCAAAGCTTAGCCAAGGTTACAACTTACTTAAAAGAGCAAAATGCCGATATTCAACAAGTCGTTATGTTTAATGGCACTTTACACAACAAAACCCACATGCCAGAAAAAAAGCTAGAAGAGCTAAACGCAGACTATTTTAACGAATTATTTAATTCCAACACACTCACTCCCTTACTATGCTTACAAAGCATTTTACCACTTTTAACACATAAAACGCAGTGCACTATAACGGCGCTCAGTGCGCGTGTGGGCAGTATTAACGATAATAAATTAGGCGGTTGGTATACATACCGCGCATCTAAAGCGGCCTTAAACATGCTATTTAAAACCGCAGCGGTAGAACTGGCGCGCCGAGCTAAAAATACTAAACTGGTGTTATTTCATCCGGGCACTACCGATACAGCGCTTTCAAAACCATTTCAAAAAAACGTACCTGCGGATAAGCTTTTTAGCGCTGAATTTGTAGCTAAACAGCTTTTTACACTTACGTTTAATAACCCTCATTTAGAACTTAACGGTGAGCCCGCCTATTTAGATTGGCAAGGCGAAACCATCCCCTGGTAAGGATCTTTAATGCATTTTACTAAAGAGCGCATAAACGCACTTGAAAAACACACTCGTACTCATTTAATTAATTCTCTTTCGGGTTTTAAAAGCGCCAACTTAATTGGCACGCAAGACAAGCAAGGCAATACAAATGTAGCTATTGTTAGCTCGGTTATTCATTTAGGGGCTCACCCGCCATTGGTTGGCATGATAATGCGCCCTAATAGCGTGCCTCGCCATACGTTTGAAAACATCATAGAAACCGGCTGTTACACCATTAACCAAGTTAATAAGGCCATATACAAGCAAGCTCATCAAACATCAGCTCGCTACGATAAAGGCGAGTCAGAGTTTGACGCAACAGGTTTAACGCCAGAATACCTAAATGAATTTACAGCCCCTTTTGTGCAAGAGTCGCGATTAAAATACTCTGTAAAATACGTTGAGCACCAACACTTAGCCGTTAATGGCACCGAGCTGGTTATAGGTGAAATTACCGATGTGTATTTAGATGAAGCTGCGCTACAAAGTGATGGCTTTTTAGATTTGCAAGCCATTGAAACAGTGGCTG
>NZ_AUTO01000038.1:0-2914 GCF_000498055.1 Pseudoalteromonas sp. TB51 | reverse complement strand
TCCGGCAACCAGTCTATCCCCTACTTTGCCCCTTTGTGTGGCAATTAAATCAGCTAATAAAAATAGTGCAGCGCTGACTAATGTGGAGTGCACTAAATAATAAAGCAGTGCAGCTGTTGCAGTTACGTTTTGCAGTGCAATTAGAGCGACTAACGTGCCCACTGATACAACAACTAAATTTGCCGTTAACTTACGTAAATCTTGCGCAGCCATTACGCCAATTGCACCAACCACTATAGTAGCAATGGCTAAGCCCCATAACCACGATTGCGCCATATGTTCAAGCTCACCGGCTTGCTCACCAAAAATAACAGTATAAACGCGCAACATGGCGTATACACCCACCTTGGTCATAATAGCAAATAAAGCGGCAACCACAGGCTTTGCACTGGCATAAGTATTTGGTAGCCACAAGTGCAAAGGGAGCAATGCGGCTTTTAAAGCAAATACAACTAACAGCAGTAAGCCGCCGGCCTTCGCCAAATAGACGTCATCGCCCGTTAACAGGGCTACTTTTTGCGTCATATCAGCGATGTTTAATGTACCCAGTACGCCGTATAAAATACCTAAACCAATTAAAAATACGCTCGAGCCAACCAAATTTAATATGACGTATTGGAGCGCTGCACGGGTATTTTGTTTATCTCCGGCATGCATAAGTAGTGAGTATGAGGCAATCAACAACACCTCAAAAAATACAAATACATTAAATAAGTCACCCGTTAAAAATGCCCCATTAACACCTAATATTAAAAAATGAACTAATGGATGAAAAAAGTTTCCTTTTGCATCATCGCCGGCACAGCCATATAAAATGACTCCCATTCCTAAAAAGGATGTAAGTGCAACCAATAAAGTAGAAAGCATATCGGCAACAAGCACTATGCCAAAAGGAGCAGACCAATTACCAATAGCGTATACATTGATACCACTGTTATATATATGGATTAACAGCAATGCACTAACAATAAATGTGATCACCGCCATAATTGATGAGGCAATACGGCGAATACGTAAACTTTTACCACAGGGTGGCAAAAGCAATATTACCGCTGCCAACATAGGTAATAAAATAGGCAAAGAAGTTAAATGTTGAATCATTTTTGCTCCTTGCTATCGGCTGCGCTTTTGATGATTTGCCCATCAACATGATCGCTTCCTAAATCGGCTCTACCACGTATAGCTAAAATAACCACAAACGCAGTCATTGCAAACCCTATCACTATTGCAGTAAGTACTAGTGCTTGAGGTAAAGGGTCGGCATATTCAGCCCCTGTACCAAGCACAACTGCTTTATTTATGGTTAAGCGACCCGCAGAAAACAAAAATAAGTTAACGGCATAGGAAATCATAGTAAGGCCAAGCACTACCGGAAACGTACGGGCCCTTAGCAGTAAAAACACACCACAACTAACTAATACACCAACGCAAGATGCGTACAATAGCTCCATTAAATGTTTACCTCTTTTTTCTGGGTATCTGCTGTCATGTTGCCAAGGCTTGCTAATATCATTAACGTGGCTCCAACCACTGTTAAATAAACGCCTAAATCAAACACAATTGCGCTTGCAAGTTCTGTTTTGCCAATAAATGGAATATCGAAATAATCAAACCACGTAGTTAAAAACGGCCGTTCAAAGAACCAGCTACCGACCCCAGTAAACAAGGCAATACCGATACCTGATGCAATAATTTTACGGTAGTTGACTGCAAAGCGCTCGCTTATCCAAGCTGAGCCATGAGCCATATACTGCAATATAAAGGCAATTGATGTTACTAACCCTGCAATAAAGCCGCCGCCAGGTAAGTTATGACCACGTAAGAAAATATAAGCCGATACTAATAATGCAAGCGGTAATAAGCTATGCGAAATACTGGCAAGTAGTATAGGGTGGCGCTCGCGTGCCCATGGGCGCCCTTCACCATCACTTGCTGGCATGAACAATGGAATACGAGAAAGCACTTTAAATATACCCAACGCTGCAATACCCAATACGGTTATTTCGCCTAGGGTGTCAAAGCCCCTAAAATCAACCAAAATAACGTTTACTACATTGGTACCGCCACCTCCTGTTTTGGCATTGGCTATGAAAAAATCTGATATCGATTCGAGTGGGCGTGTAAGTAATGCATAACATATACTTGCCACCACAACACCTAATGTTGAGGCTATCCCTAAATCTCTGAGTACTCGTAACGAACTAGACTCTTTAGGCGTATGTTGTGGTAAGAAAAACAACGCCAACATTAATAAAATAACGGTTGCTACTTCTACCGTTAATTGCGTAAGCGCTAAGTCGGGCGCAGAAAAACGCGTAAACGCCACCGACACCATAAGCCCTACAATAGAAATCATTAGTAACGCAACTACGCGTGAGCGATGCCAAATAACGGTAGCAAAAGCACCTATAATCAGTAGGCCTGCACCTATTGCGTTATGCACATCAACCGGAATACGCGGCATACTGCCCGCTAATTGTTGCATTTCAAATAATGGCCAACCGGCACATAACAATACCACCGCCAGCATTACAAAAATGTAGCGTTGTAATGAGCCGTTTTCGATAGTGTTTACCCTGCTTTGGCACCAATTAATAACTTTAAGCACAATTAGCTCAAAGGTTTTTTTAGCATTAAGTGGCGGTAATGATGCTTGAAATTGAAATAGGTATTTACGATTTATATAAATAAACAAACCACCCACTACCGCCATGGCGCTCATTAATAGCGGTAAGTTAAAACCATGCCATATAGCCAGTTCGTACTCTGGTACCTTTTGACCAAGTACAGCCAAAGACGCAGCAGATAAAATGCCATCGACTGAAAAATGCGGGAACAAACCAACCAGCACACACAGCACAACCAATACTTCAATAGGGAGTCGCATGTAACGCGGAGCCTCATGCGGCTGGCG
>NZ_AUTO01000037.1:0-512 GCF_000498055.1 Pseudoalteromonas sp. TB51 | reverse complement strand
CGCCGCCGCCAATACATAAAGACGCAATTCCTTTTTTAAGGCCACGGTTTTTAAGTGCGTGAATAAGCGTGACTAAAATTCTCGCGCCGCTGGCACCAATTGGGTGGCCAAGTGCACACGCCCCACCGTTTACGTTTACTTTGCTCTCATCAAGTTTTAATTCGTTAATAGCAAGCATGGTCACCATGGCAAAGGCTTCGTTAATTTCCCAAAGATCTACATCAGCGGTTGTCCAGCCTGCTTTTTCAAGCACGCTGTTCATTGCGCCTACAGGTGCTACTGTAAATTCGCTTGGTTTTTGAGAGTGCGTGCTGTGCGCTACAATTTTACAAAGCGGTGTTAAGCCTTGCTCTTTAGCTTTTGATTCGCTCATTAATATAAGCGCTGCGCCACCATCAGAAATTGACGATGAATTAGCCGCAGTGATGGTGCCGTCTTTTTTAAAGGCAGCACGCAGGCTTGGTATTTTTTCTGGGCGGGCATTACCGGGTTGCTCATCAACCGATACGGTT
>NZ_AUTO01000036.1:0-4314 GCF_000498055.1 Pseudoalteromonas sp. TB51 | reverse complement strand
AAGCCGCTGCATTGTGGGCTGGGAACTCGGCTACGCAGAAAGTACGCTCGATACACTCGCAGCTATTAGCCGCGCCATTAAAGTACATAACAACGTGCCTGCCATGTTTTATCTCGATAACGGCTCTGGCTACAAAAACAAACTAATGAACGACGACACCACCGGTTTTTATGCTCAGTTTGAAATAGACGTAATATTTGCCATACCAGGCAATGCCCGTGTTAAGTGGATTGAGCGGTTCTTTTTACACATGGAAGACCGTGTTGGTAAACGTTTTAGTACCTATTGCGGGCGTGACCACGACGATCGCCATAAGCAACTGGTACTTAAAGAGGCTAAACAGGGTAAACGTAAGCTACCGACAGTAGACGAATGGATAGCTGAGTTTAAAGCATTTTTAAACGACTACCACAATAGCGAACACCCCGAGATTAAAGGTAAAACCCGCCAACAAGTGTGGGATGAAAACATTGAGCGCGTGCCACCGGTAGAGGGTGATTTTGTCATGCTACCACGCGAAACCGTCAATATTCGCCGTGGCCGTTTCCGCCTGCATCAACGTGATTATTCAGCTGACTTTTTACACCAGTTTAACGGCCAAGAGCTTGTTGCCGCTTACGACCTACACGACGACAGCTACACCAAGCTTTATAAGCTAAACGGTGAGTTTTTAATGTTCGCTAACTTAAAAACTAAATCGCACGCGGTGCCTACATCTCGCATCGAGCAAGCCGAAAGCAAACGCCGTACTGGTCGCTTAAAACGCATAGACACCAAACGCCGTGAAATTGAAGCCCAAGAGAATCAGGAGCGCATTATTGATGTTGACTCAGTGGCGAAGTTTGCAGCACCCATTAAAGGTATTGAAGCACAAGAAGCACCGGTAAACATTTTTGATTTTGATGTAACACCAGCACAACCACAACACGAAATCGACCTAAACGAATTACTAGACCAACCTAATTTACGAAAGGAAACAACTTATGAGCTATAGCCAACCACACCCATACACGCCCGAGCAAACCCTGCGTGTTGAGCTAATTAATCAAGAGCTAAGCACCACAGGCATGACCGCCGAAGAACTTAACTGTGGCTTTGCACTGCAGTCAGTAAAAGAAGTACTCGCGAACAAATGCACCATCAACCCTGAAAAAATAATTACACAAATTTGGCACCAGTTATTTGGTGAAGCGGCCATTACAGATATTGAAAAACGTAACGGCTTTAATAAGTCGTATAACAAAGCTGATCGTGAGCTGGCAGGACGTATTTGCCTGCGCTTACAATCACCTGAAATACGCGAACAAAACATTACTAGCGCAAGCATTGCAGTGAGTATGGGTAAAAGTCCTGCATCTATTAGCCAATTAATTAATGGTAAATACAACGCAAAACCTACTAAACATTTACATGATATTTGGGCACTTATTTGCCCTGCAGAAGTTGATCAAGGCAAACCTAGTAAAGAGCGCAAACAAATAAGCATTGTGTACGGTGATGTGCGCTTTATTCCTACCAGTACATCAAAGCTTATTGCTATGGCCTGCGACCAAGCTCGCCAACGTAAACGCTTTAGTGTGTTTGCAGGCCAAGCAGGGCTGGGTAAAACCAAAGGTATTGCGGAGTATTGCCGCCACAACAAAGAAGCCATTTTAATTGCTGGCAGTGAGCAAACCAGCAGCACCCAAGTGCTTGAGCAACTAACTTTAGCCCTGGGCTTATCGCGCTGCCCAAGCGCGTACAAAAACATGCAAAAAATTATTCAAGCACTGCGCGATACCGACCGTTTAATAATTTTAGACGAGGCCGACAAGTGCAAACCTAACTCGCTCGACCCACTGCGCACCATAAGCGACCAAGCCATTGTAGGCGTAACCCTGGTTGGAAATATTCAGTTAGTAGACAAGCTACAAACCCAAGAGCGCTACGAACTCATTGCAAGCCGCGTGTGCTTTTGGCCTAAGCCTATCGGCCAAATTACCGTTGAAGATATTCGCACCCTGTTTTTAGAGCTCACCGAAGGCACCGTAAAACTTGCCCAAGACGACGCAAAGTGGTGGCAATGGCTGCACAAACGCGTTGAGGGTAACGCCCGTGAACTGGTTGAAAACTTACTACCGCACTTGCTTAACCACACTAACAAAAACCCTGACACCGCCGTAGACAAGTTGTTAGTCAATGGCATTTTTTCATCAGTACTTAATAAACCAGCAGTTTAAACGTTGTTTAAACACACTTTAAATAAGGATTTAATTATGCCATTTACAATAAAATTAAACACATCACGTTATACAGCACATTTAGCGTTTAGCTCGTTGGTAACAAACGCAACAATGCTAAGCCTACTTGCTAAAAAAGACCCGCAAGGCGAGCTAATAGACAAATGCGATGGCAACATTAAAGCGGCCTTTGCAACCCTTACTGCCGACAAGTTATTTAGTATTCATCATGTACACGAAGTTAACTCACATGCACATACTGCTAGGCGTTTTAATACCATATATCGTGAATTCCCGCTTATTTATACCGAGGGCATGAAAGATTGGGGCATTAAAATTATTGGTATAGGCCAAGCCCCACAGTTTGAAATTGAAGCTCTGGAGGAAAGCGCATGAGTAACTTGATCCAACAAATCAAAATTGCACAAAAGGCGGCGGGTATCGACCAAGATACCCACCAACTTAATGTGTCATACATTTGCGATGGCCGTGTAAACACCAGCACAGGGCTAACCAAGCTTGAACAACAGCAGCTGCTTGCACGTTACCGTGCTATGAACCCAAATGCGGGTAAAACACAGTTACCCGCACAGCTAAAAATGATTTACAGCCTATGGGGCCAATTAAGCCGCGCAGGTGCGGTAAACATTGATTCAAAACAGGCCTGCGATGCGTTTTGTGAAAAACACTTACAAGGCAAAAAGCTCAGCCAAAGCGCCCAGCAATGGCCGCACATTATTGAAGTACTTAAGCAATGGCTTGCACGCCATAAAGCAAAGCAGGGGGCGTAAATGGCTAATTACGAAGAGTACCAAAACTTTACTATTAACCCGCGTAAGCCGCCTTATACCGAGGAAAAGCGCTATCGTAATGTTAAAGATAAAGACAAGCAAAAATGCCGTATTCGACGTGATGTAGAGGCTTACCAAGAGCAACGCAAAATAGACCGGGAAAATGGCTTAGATTATTTATTTGAGGAGCAATCATGAGCGAATCAACGATAGATTTACGGGCATTACCGCACGGCCTGCGCCGTATTGTTAAACACTTGGGTGTTGAACAAACCATTGCGGTACTCACCGAGCAACAAGGGCAAATGTTTTATATCCCTGAAAAGCCTACCGAGGATCACGAAGTAGTAAAGGTATTTGGTAAAGCCCTGGTGCAAGAACTGATAGACGCAAACGTAGGCTCAAGCTATCAAATACCCATGCTGCACAAAGTGCTTATGCAAATTCGTAATCAACAAATTTGTGAGGCGCTAGACACCAAAACCTGCAACATTCAGCAGCTGGTTAAGCGTTTTAAAATAACCCGCCAACAAGTAAGCAGTATTTACAGTGCATATCAAGACGAACGGGCGCACGAAACACAATTAAATTTAAGTTTGTAAGGTGAAACCATGGAGCTATTAAAAGACATTAAAGCTGAATGCCAGGCATTTTTTAATGGGGCAATATTGCGTAGTAAGCCTGTAATTCATTACAAATGCCCTGAGTGCAATAACACGTTAAAAACCATGCGCCCACCACAGGGCGAGGTTTATAACGATCACACTGTGTGCATTCATTGTTGGTTTGAGTTTATCCGTATTACCGACGGTACTGAGGTAAGAATCCAAACTTACCCCAAGCACAAACATGCAAAACAATAACTTTGTACTGCTCACTGCGTTGCAACTTAGCGGCGGTAAAAAGCCAAAGCGGTGGCAGTACGAATACGGTTTAAGCCTGCTTAACCGGTATATCAACCAACGCAAGCTATTTGGCCTAGATACAACAGGCATGATGGACGAATACCGCGAAGCATTTAGAGAAATAAAGGGTTAATAATGAGTGGAGCAAGAGAAATAGCAGAAAAAGCAGTTGATAACATAGAAGAACTTCTTACTGATATGTTTGCTGGTGATTACGCGGACAATGAAGTTTCATTAGGGGTATTATTAAGTGGTAAAGAAGAAATACAAGTGCAACTTAAAGTAACACGCGCACCGATTGATTTTATCGATACTGATTACAGCGAATGGGACGCCAGTTTCAAAAAAATATAATTGTATTTAAACTATGTTTAAACCTCATTTAAATTAAATTGGCTT
>NZ_AUTO01000035.1:0-6574 GCF_000498055.1 Pseudoalteromonas sp. TB51 | reverse complement strand
GTGGCGAAGGTGCTGCGGGTATTTCGGCATTTGTAGTCCCTGCCGACGCACAAGGCGTTGAATACGGTAAAGCAGAAGAAAAAATGGGTTGGAACGCACAACCAACACGCTTAATTAGTTTTGAAGATGTGCGTATTCCGGCGCATAACTTATTAGGTAAAGAGGGCGAAGGCTTTAAATTTGCCATGCAAGGCCTAGATGGCGGGCGTATTAATATTGCCACATGCTCAATTGGTACTGCACAAGCTGCGCTAAACACGGCAAAAGAGTACTTAAAAGAGCGCACTCAATTTGGTAAACCCTTGGCTGCGTTTCAGGCTTTGCAGTTTAAAATTGCAGATATGAACACTGAGCTTGTAGCTGCGCGCCAAATGGTAAGGCTGGCGGCATTTAAACTTGATACCGGCGATAGTGAAAAAACTACCTACTGCGCCATGGCTAAACGTTTTGCCACCGATGTTGGCTTTAACGTGTGTAACGAGGCACTGCAAGTACATGGTGGTTACGGTTACATAAAAGAATACCCGCTTGAGCGCCATGTACGTGATGTGCGCGTTCATCAAATTTTAGAAGGCACTAACGAAATTATGCGTGTAATTATAGCGCGCCGTATTTTAGCCGAGTCTGCAAGCGACGTTTTATAAGGAGCAAGTTATGTCACAATCTAACCCGAGTATTGAACTGACTACCGAAGGCCATGTTGCTATTTTAACTATGTCTAACCCACCAGCTAATACCTGGACAAAAGACACCTTAATTGATTTAAAAAACAAAGTTAACGAGCTTAATAACAACAAAAACATTTATGCCTTAGTGCTTACTGGCGAAGGCGAGAAGTTTTTTAGCGCCGGGGCCGATTTAAACGTATTTGCTAGTGGCGATAAAGGCGTTGCCGCTGATATGTCGCGTGTATTTGGTGAAGCCTTTGAAGCACTGACTAATTTTACAGGGGTGTCGGTTGCGGCCATTAACGGTTATGCCATGGGCGGCGGGTTAGAAGTAGCGCTTGCGTGTGATATTCGTATAGCAGAAGAGCAAGCACAAATGGCACTGCCAGAGGCAAAAGTGGGTTTGTTACCGTGCGCGGGTGGCACGCAAAATTTAGCATGGCTTGTCGGCGAAGGCTGGGCAAAACGAATGATTTTATGTGGCGAGCGCTTAAAAGCCGATAAAGCCCTGCAAATTGGCTTAGTAGAGGAAGTAGTCCCACAAGGCGAAAGCTTTGCAGCGGCGTTAAAACTTGCCAATCAAGTAAGCGAGCAAAGCCCAAGCTCGGTTTCTGCGTGTAAAACATTAATTCAAAAAGGCCGCCATCAACCTATGGCGAGTGTATTACCACTTGAGCGTGAATTGTTTGTTGGCTTGTTTGATACACAAGATCAACAAGAGGGCGTTAATGCCTTTTTAGAAAAACGCCGCGCAAATTGGGTAAATGGCTAATGAGTAATTTAACGTTATTAAATAATGCCGACGACCCCGTGCTATTTGAAACGGCAAGTGCAGCAAACGGCAGCTTAATTGGGGTTATTACACTCAACGTACCTAAAGCATTAAACGCCCTTAATTTTGACATGATCAAATTACTCGAGCCGCAATTGCGGGCTTGGCAAAGCGATGATGCAATTGCAATGGTATTGTTAAAAGGCGCAGGGGATAAAGCATTTTGCGCCGGTGGCGATGTAGTGAGTCTTCATCATGCAATGGCGCAAGGAAAACCAACAAGCTTAGTGGAAGACTTTTTTACCCTAGAGTACCAGCTGGACTACCTTATTCATTGCTACGAAAAACCACTTTTAGTATGGGGGCACGGCATAGTAATGGGGGGCGGTTTAGGCCTAATGGCCGGTGCTAGCCACCGCGTAGTAACCGAAACATCGCGCATTGCTATGCCAGAGCAAACCATAGGCTTATACCCAGATGTAGGCGGTAGTTACTTTTTACATAAAATGCCACAAAGCGTCGGGCTATTTTTAGGGCTAACATCGGCCTCTATTAATTGTGAAGATGCACGCTTTGTATCGCTTGCCGATCACTTTATCGACAGCACTAAATATGATTCCATGCTAGCGCAAATTTTAGCGGCTAAGTGGGGCAAAACCGCAAGCTTAAATCATGAGCGTTTGACTAAATTATTAACCGATTTAGATAACCAATCTGCGCGTATGCCCAAAGGCAATATTAAAGCTAACTTAGCAACCATTCAAAAATTAGCTGAATTTAATACGCTACAAGAACAAGTTGATTATATTTTAGGCCTTGCTACTGACGATAAATGGCTGCAACGCGCCCAAAAATCACTTAAGCATGGTTGCCCACTAAGTTGCGCGCTAGTAAGTGAGCAGCTAAAAGCCAGTAAAGGCAAAAGCTTACTAGCGTGTTTTAAAATGGAGCTGGGTATGTCGGTACGCGCTGGCGAAGTAGGTGAATTTCAAGAAGGCGTAAGAGCACTATTAATAGATAAAGACGGCGCGCCTAATTGGCAATACAAAACACTGAATGATGTACCACAAGCCATAATAGAGAGCTTTTTTGCTAACCGTTTTGGCGAAAATCACCCACTCAATGGCTTAGACACCCCAACACACACATAAAGGAAAGACGATGACTAAACTCAATATTGGTTTTATCGGCTTAGGTAATATGGGCGGCCCAATGGCGGCTAACTTAATTAAAGCCGGCCATAATGTTACAGCATTTGATTTAAACCAGTCGGTCTTAAATGAACTTGCAAGTAAAGGCGCACACGCAGCTGATAATGCAAATGCATGTGCAACCAATGCCGATATACTTATTAGTATGTTACCTGCGGGCAAACATGTTAAATCACTTTATTTAGGCAATAACGACGATAGCGGCTTAATTAATGTACTTAGCAACAACACCTTAGTGATAGATTGCTCAACAATAGATGCAGAGTCGGCCCGTGTGGTTGGCAGCGCACTTGGCGAGCAGGGTATTAGCTTTGTAGATGCACCGGTATCGGGCGGTGTTGTCGGAGCAACCGCAGGCACGCTTACGTTTATTGTTGGTGGTAGTAAAGCCGCGTTTAATACCGCACAACCTGTGCTTAATGATATGGGTAAAAACATATTTCATGCAGGTGATATTGGCGCAGGACAAGTTGCAAAAATATGCAACAACATGCTTCTCAGTATTTTAATGGCAGGCACGAGCGAAGCCCTGCAAATGGGTATTAATAATGGGCTAGATGCAAAAGTACTCAGCGACATTATGACTGCAAGCTCTGGCCGTAACTGGACCCTTGAACTTTACAACCCATGCCCAGGCGTAATGGATACAGCCCCTGCAAGTAACGATTACAAACCGGGCTTTATGGTCGATTTAATGGCTAAAGATTTAGGGCTTGCCATGGAAGCCGCGCAGCAAAGTAATTCTTCAACCCCAATGGGGTCAATGGCTAAAAATTTATACACTATGCTACAGCACCAAGGTGCTGGCAGTGATGATTTTAGCGCCATTTTTAAACTGTTTTCTAAGTAGGAGTAAGGCGTGGAAATTAAAAATAACACGGTAGTAATAACCGGTGGCGCACAAGGTTTAGGCTTTGCAATGGCGCAAAAATTTGCCCTTATGGGCGCTAACATCGCACTTATAGATATGGCGCAAGAGTTATTAAACAACGCATGCGAGCAACTAACGCAGCTTGAAGGTGTATCTGGCACTATTAAAGGCTACGCCGCAAACGTAACTGTTGAGAGCGAAGTAGAAAACGTATTTAATACTATTAACAGCGATTTTGGACACATTGGCGTGCTTATAAACAACGCTGGCATTTTACGCGACGGCATGTTTATAAAAGCAAAAGACGGCAAAGTGGTAAAAAAAATGTCACTTGAGCAATTTCAATCAGTGATTGATGTAAATCTCACTGGCGTATTTTTAGCAGGGCGCGAAGCTGCAAGCCACATGATTGAATCAGGCAAAGGCGGCATAATAGTGAATATGTCGAGTGTAGCGCGCGCAGGTAACATAGGCCAAACAAACTACGCGGCATCAAAAGCTGGCGTAGTGGCACTTACAACCACATGGGCTAAAGAGCTTGGTCGTTTTGGTATACGCGTAGGTGCTATTGCACCAGGTGTAATAAGCACCGCCATGACCGACGCCATGAAACCCGAAGCCAAACAGCGCATGCTTGCAGTAACACCCGTAGGGCGTTTAGGCGAAAGCGACGAAATTGCCCATACTGCACAGTACATAATCGAAAACGACTTTTTCACCGGTCGCGTGGTTGAAATAGACGGCGGTATTCGTTTGTAAACCGAACTAGGTTAAGATTGATTTAAAAAGCATGGCGCTTGTGGGCTGTGCTTTTTTGTTTTAAGAAATACCTAATAAGAGTGGCTTTTGAATCACCTCTTTAAATAATAAGCTCAACGCATTTAAGGCTTGGTTTGAGTGTTAGGAGCAACTTTTTTTGGTTGACTAAGTGATTCAAAATAAGTTCGGCCTCATTATTTCCCATTGTTGTTGGGTGCCTAATAGAGTTAAATCGAATAAACGAAGCTATCCAGTATAAATACGCTTTAATGGTACTTTTAGCATAACGCTTTAGATACATTTGTTCGGCTATCATAGTTAAAAAAGATGATTTCATGATATGAATCTCTAGTAAAAATTAACTGTATATAGACAGTGCTTGTTGTTTTGTCCAATATTACTGATCTCCACCATTTCGGTGTATTTGTGCATTGATTAAAAATATTCTCCAGTTAACTAATTGTTTACAGGTGTTTATTTGATGGTTAAGATAAATGCACTGTAATATATGGACATTTGTCGGTTTATAAAACGATAAATGTCGTAGACAAAATTGTTATGCACTAGAGTGTAAATTTTGAAATCATTGCTCTTAAAATTATTTCATAGCAAAGCTCAACTAAGTGTTCACGAACACATCGCAATTAAGGCGTGTTTACAAGCAGTTCCTAAAAATGTTCATACCGCGTTTGATAAACAGCTTTCGGAATACAACTTAATTCAGCGAGAAGTTTCAGACAAAGTTCTTAATTTCTATAAATGTTCACTGTTTGGTAAGTTACTCGAGCCCAGTGTTTTACTTCCTATTCAAACGGGAGAAGTGCTACTCTCTTCATTTACGTTAGTTAAAACAAGCGGTGCTGAAGTTTTAGTAAAAATACATTATGTTAACAGACGATTATTCTCAGTAGAATTTAGTGAAGCATTGAACAAGTTGAGCGCATCAGAAAACTTAAAGCTTGATAAAGTGGTTTATCAACCTGAATTGGCACGTGCATAACAACCCAATCAACACACTCACTACGTTCGCTGGGACGCATACATGCGGGGCGGCTTCGCCATTATGCCCCACATGCCTGCGCCCGTTATTGAAAAGTTAGGGTTACGGTGGAAAATGGAAGCAACATTTGATGTGAATGGGAAGCCATTTAAAGTTGAGTTCACAGCTTTAGGTAGTGAAAAATATTATCATGATAATAAGCTATCACTTAAAAGAAGAACTCTTAAAACACGCGATGTAGTTCCTTTTGAGCTTGATGGCAATAAAGTAGAAATTGATGTCGAAATTTCGGCTAAAAGTTTTGAAACGAAAGCGTATATTAACGGTGAACTTGCCATCCCAGAACTTTTCCCACAACTTAAGGAAAGAGTGGAAAAACGGAATCAGAATACGAAATCACAGTTTTTAGCTAAATTGATGCTATGGATTATTCTTGCCGTTGCGTTTACATTCATTTTTCAATTGGCAAAGTAACCCTAACAAACAACTTTAGTCGTTCGCTAGCGCTCACTGGGACAATAACACGTAGGCTCAGTCGCTTCGCTCCCATTTTAGCCTACGTGTTATTGCCCCTAAGTTGGGCGTTAGCAATACAAGGAGAGTCCGTTGCAAATTTTGCTATTCATTTTACTTTTGTGTTCATTTTCTGCTTCTGCGAATGTATTCGAAGATATGAGGTGTGGTTCATATGACGCTTCAAAATATCCGAATAAAACTGAATTTAAGGGAAGCACGGAGCGAGAGATATCGGAAACTGGAGTAAAAGAATTTTTTGACGAATTAGGGAAGACCGATTCATCACAAAGGCAGTGGGTATTTAAATTAGTTGATAGAACAACGGGAAAATACAAAAAATCTTTTCCTCGTCGTTCTCCAAACTCAGAAAATGATATTGCTATTGAGCATCAAATTATACAACCAGAAATCATCATTATCTTAGGTGATAAGATAATAACGGGCAGTAATAATGGAGAGTTTGGTGGGGAACTAATTTTAATTGATGAAAACGATAAAGTTACCCTAATTAAAGAAATGAATGTCGAAGACATTTATGAAATGCCATTCGGTTTAGTGGTTACATCTGGTTTAGCCCATATGTCATGGAATTACGGCGATATTCATTTAATAAACTCAAACTTTGAAATCGAGAAATTATATAGTTTAGTTGGTATGCCTAAGTCATCTTGGTTGCTAGATAACGGAGATTTACTCATTAATAGTTATCCAACAGGCTCACAGGTTTTGACTAAAAGTGGTTATTTGAAACGTGTGCAATGTATTGCTAACAAGCCA
>NZ_AUTO01000034.1:0-2476 GCF_000498055.1 Pseudoalteromonas sp. TB51 | reverse complement strand
GGTGATATGTGGGTTGTTAAAACTCAGGTTCACGCAGGTGGCCGTGGTAAAGCTGGCGGTGTTAAGCTAGTTAAAACAATCGAAGAAGTAAAAGAATTCGCTGCTAACTGGTTAGGTAAAAACTTAGTTACTTACCAAACAGACGAAAATGGTCAGCCTGTTGCTAAAATTTTAGTAGAAAGCTGTACAGATATCGCTAACGAATTGTACTTAGGTGCAGTTGTTGACCGTGCTTCTCGCAAAGTTGTTTTCATGGCGTCTACTGAAGGCGGTGTTGAAATTGAAACTGTTGCTGAAGAAACTCCAGAGCTTATCCACAAAGCAGAGATCGATCCATTAGTGGGTCCTCAAGCTTACCAAGCACGTGAGTTAGGTTTTAAACTGGGTCTTAACCCTACACAAATGAAGCAGTTCGTTAAGATCTTTATGGGTCTTGGCAACATGTTCAACGATTTTGATTTCGCTCTTCTTGAAATCAACCCGTTAGTAATCACAGACGAAGGTAACCTTCACTGTCTTGACGGCAAAATCGGTATCGATGGTAATGCACTTTACCGTCAACCAAAAATCCGTGAAATGCACGATCCATCTCAAGAAGATGCACGTGAAGCTCACGCAGCAAGCTTTGAGCTTAACTACGTAGCACTAGATGGTAACGTAGGTTGTATGGTTAACGGTGCAGGCCTAGCGATGGGTACTATGGACATCGTAAACCTACACGGCGGCAAGCCAGCTAACTTCTTAGATGTTGGTGGCGGCGCGACTAAAGAGCGTGTTTCTGAAGCATTCAAAATCATCCTTTCTGACGATAACGTAAAAGCTGTTTTAGTTAACATCTTTGGTGGTATCGTACGTTGTGACATGATTGCTGAAGGTATCATTGGCGCAGTTAAAGAAGTAGGTGTAAACGTGCCTGTAGTTGTACGTTTAGAAGGTACTAACGCTGAATTAGGTCGTGACGTTCTTAAGAACTCTGGCCTAGATATCATCGCTGCTGAATCACTAACAGACGCTGCTGAGAAAGTTGTAGCTGCTGCGGAGGGCAAATAATGTCTGTATTAATCAATAAAGATACAAAAGTTATCTGTCAAGGTTTCACTGGTGGCCAAGGTACTTTCCACTCTGAGCAAGCGCTTGAGTACGGTACACAAATGGTTGGTGGTGTAAGCCCAGGTAAAGGCGGTCAAACGCACCTTGGTCTTCCAGTATTCAACACAGTACGCGATGCAGTTAAAGAAACAGGCGCAACAGCGTCAGTTATTTACGTACCAGCACCGTTCTGTAAAGATGCAATCTTAGAAGCTATCGATGCGGGCATCGAGCTAATTGTTTGTATCACTGAAGGTATCCCAACACTAGACATGGTTGACGTTAAAGTTAAGCTTGATAACTCTGGTGTTCGTATGATCGGTCCTAACTGTCCAGGTGTTATCACTCCTGGTGAGACTAAGATTGGTATCATGCCTGGTCACATCCACAAGCCTGGTAAAGTAGGTATTGTTTCTCGCTCTGGTACTTTAACGTACGAAGCGGTTAAACAAACTACAGACGCTGGTTTTGGTCAGTCTACGTGTGTTGGTATTGGTGGCGACCCAATCCCAGGTACTAACTTTATCGACGTGCTAGAAATGTTCGAAAAAGATCCACAAACTGAAGCAATCGTAATGATTGGTGAAATTGGTGGTACTGCAGAAGAAGAAGCTGCAGAGTACATTAAAGCTAACGTAACTAAGCCTGTTGTTTCTTACATTGCTGGTGTAACTGCACCAGAAGGTAAGCGTATGGGTCACGCTGGCGCAATCATCGCTGGCGGTAAAGGTACCGCTGATGAGAAATTTGCTGCACTAGAAGCTGCTGGCGTACAAACTGTACGTTCACTTGCTGATATCGGTAAAGCACTTAAAGAGAAAACAGGCTGGTAATCAGTTTGCTTAATCTTTAAAAAGGCTCGCATTTGCGAGCCTTTTTGTTATTGGCTTAAAAATTAGTATGGGTAACTAATGTGTTGAAAAAACCGTACTGATAAATCTTGACGTTCTTTATTTATTGCCAGCTCTGAGCACATAGCGTGTATTGTTTTCTCTACTTGATTCATAAAGCGGCCGTAGCCCATTTCATGTTTATCTTTATGGGTGGCAACAATTACAAAATGTAGTGACTCAACTAATTTTTCAGCATTGAAAAAAATATGTATTTGCGTGGCTGTGCCATTCACATCAAAACTTATTTTTTGTAATTCTGCATTCCCATCATTTTTATCTATTTGGCTATTACGCACTATGGGCCTTGCACCATTAGCAACCATAGCGCCGTGAGATAATTCGTATCGCTCGCAGCACCCTTTAAATGATTGGGCAAAGTAGTTATAAAACTCAGTGTAATTATTTTTATTTATTAAGCTTTGAAATTGCGTTTTAATGCCGCGTGAAACCGGTATAGAAAACGTTGCATAGGTCATTTCTGCATGCTCGGCGGG
>NZ_AUTO01000033.1:0-523 GCF_000498055.1 Pseudoalteromonas sp. TB51 | reverse complement strand
GGTAGCCACGGTACTGGTTAGCGCCGCCCCAGCTCCAACTATTTACGGTGCATGGGCCAAATTTATCACGTAGCTTTTGCAGCATACGCAATGCACGATCATCAAATAGGTTGATTAAAAACAAAGGGTCGTCTTGATAAAGCTCAAATATGGCTTTTGGTACTAATTCCTGAAACGTAAAGCTTGGGGCAGTCGGTACCACCACTTTTCTTTTAAGCGCCATGCTGCTCAGTCCTCATTTTAGTTAAACGTTGTTTTGTTAGGACGTAACAGGCAGGTAAGCGGGTATTACGCGCCGGCATTTTGTTCGCTGAGCTTATCAGCGCTTTAACGCGGGTACGCAATGCGGGCAGGTCTTTTAGCGGGCAACGGCGAGAAATTGCAATTTGCTCAGCTTTAGAACTGGCCTTAATAATTTGTTGAGCTAATAACTCAATAAATGGCGCATGCACTGTATTTGTCATGCTGGTAGTAAATCAATTTAGGGGATTGGGTAACACTGTAAAGTTGTTTGCGGCTGGGG